>JANOGO010000367.1:0-7011 GCA_031406045.1 Pseudomonadota bacterium | reverse complement strand
TTTTCACCGAAGAACTTCGTGCCCGGTAAGAACACCTTGTATTCGTCCGGCTTTAGCCCAACGACCTTGCTCATAATCTGCGCGGCTTCGTCCGGCTTGGCTTGGATAAAAGCCACCGTGTCGTACCACGCGCGGATCATGCCGAGAAAATCTTTGCGCTTTTCTTTGATGGCTTTTTCTTGCGCAACGAGGAGATCGGGAATCAAGCCCGGCATGTCTTTCGAGGTAAATAAAGCCTTACCTTTGCCGCTCGATTGAATTTGATTCACCCACGGATTCCACACCACGGCGGCGTCGACACGGCCGGCGAGAAACGCCGCGGCGGCATCGCCCGCGGTCAGGTTGGTCACTTTCACATCGGCCAAGCTCATGCCGTTTTTCGCCAATGCTGTCACCAGCACGAAATGCGAAATACTGAATTCCTCCAGCGCGATGGTTTTACCTTTGAGATCGGCGAAAGATTTTATTTTTGAGCTGACCATTAAGGCATCGTTGCCCGCAGAATTATCGTTGACCAAAATCGCCTTGATCGGAATGCCTTTCGCGAGCGGCGCGAGCGAATCGCTCCAGGTTTGGCAGTTGGCGTCTACTTGTCCGGCGGAAAGCGCCGTGATCGAATCGGTGTAATTCGCGAACCAAACCAACTTGACATCGGCATTATGTTTTTTGAAAAATCCTTTTTGTTCGGCGACATACCACGCCACCCAGCCGGGCCAATCGCTCAAACCGATTTTGACCTCCGCGAGCGCCGATGGAACAGTGGATAACGACAGCAGAACAGCGCTGAGCGCGCCGCAGAAAATACGTTTGAGTGACATGAAGATTCCTTTTCGGTTTTTGCCAA
This sequence comes from Pseudomonadota bacterium, assembly GCA_031406045.1. Taxonomy (GTDB): domain Bacteria; phylum Pseudomonadota; class Gammaproteobacteria; order Burkholderiales; family JALYOK01; genus JALYOK01. Next base: position 6,167 of record JANOGO010000367.1, on the reverse strand, counting down.
GGGAGAGGGCGATAGAGTCAAATTGATCGCGACCTCCCGGGCTTTTATCCCTCCGTGGAATCCCCGTTAGTGGGATCGGACAGCTCTCGGACCAGACGCTTCAACGAAGCCGGAACCCTAGCTGCCCTTAAGACGCGGTCGAACGATAACCTCGCCTCTCTGCCTCTATTACTGCAGGAAATATGCCATGCTGTCTGCGGCGCAGTGAAGGTGTTTTGGATCAGTGGGTTAGGGCGGGGTGGCGTGAGTTCATCGCCAGTTTGTTGTGCTCTATTTTAGAGCGCTTAGATATCGATGCGCACTTATTTTGTGCGCTACGCTTTTTAATGGGCCAGGCTGAAAGGCAATACCGGTGAGGCTCTCCGCGTATGCATTGCCACGAGCCTTATTGGATAAGGCTCGTGGCGGAGTCAGATATAAAGATTATCCACATCTACGTAACGGCACAAATCGCAAAAATCTCGAAAATGACCTGACTACGATCTCTCCAGCCAAAAGGGGTTCTCACCAGCTGGAAGTGCACAGCCGACACTGGCTCTTTTGCGGCGTTGGACTGAGGTTCATGGAACTTAATCATCGATTTCGGCTACGACCAGCTAGTTTGCCAGTCACACCCGATTGATGATCCAATGCACCTTAGTTGATGCCTTCAGTGCCGCTAATTGCGCGGCTCGCAAGCAGGTCGCAGGCTCAAATTCAGCAGAGGGACTTAGCCAGAATGCAAAGCATCTTCAAAATCGCCGAGGCAGCAAAGCAAGCGAATCCCCACATCAACAGGCGGTGATTTTGCTTATCCCATTTGCCGTGCTTCCCGGATAACGTCTCGCGAGCGATTCTGGCAAGGCGAGCGAGATCAAGCCATTTTCTCTTTTTTGCAATTGGGCCCAGCGCGTCTGCTGTGAACTGCTCCTGGCTTAGCCTCCAAACTGGAAGCCATAACAATATCGCGCTGGCTAACGCAAGTAACTCACTTAAGAATTCCCAGCACACGCCTAGAGTGCAACCCGAAGCGCGGCGGCCTGATAAGAGACATCGGTAACCGAAGTCGTCGACACACTTTGTGGCGCCAATTCAACCACAAGTGTCATCCCCAGCGCGTGCGCGAGACGACGCAAGGTGTCCAGTGTCGGTCCCTTGATGCCAAGTCCTGATTCAAGGCGGCTGACGTCGGATTGTGTTACGCCCGAGAGCTCAGCGAGCCGCTGCTGACTGATGGAGGCTTGCGCGCGCGCGGTGCGCACGAGTTGCCCCAACGCCTGCATCTTCGCTTGCGCCTCATAGCCGGCCTGCACTTCGGGTTTCTGCAGCAGCCTGTCATGTACTTCCCGGTATTTGCTCATGAAATTCCTTTCGTTAGTCTGGCTCTTGCGTCCTTGAGTGCAGCAGACTCATCGAGCCTCGATGCGTAGCGACGGACGCAGAGCACCAAAAGCTGCTCACCGTGGATGCCCACTATGGCGACTAGGCTACCGGCGTAGATCGGATACAAATCCACACCCCCATTCCGATCTACTGCCACTAGGCCTTCTGGAACCCCACCGGTCTCGAGCGCATCCAGTTGCAATATGACACTCCCGGCATCGCGCGCGGTCTGCGCATTCGATGCGAATTGCTCCAACTCGATCTCCGCTTCTGGGTGAAAGTCACCGAGTAACATCACGTACCCGCATTATATGTTATTCCATATGACCGCGCTAAATATCGACAAACCTCGCTGCACGGGTCACTGATCTACGAGCAGTTGACGCCCGTGATGGTTTTATCATACCGCCAAACACCCTTCGCCGTCGCGAATCACTTGCCCTCTACTGCCTTGAACTCGAACGCGAAAAACCGCTTTTACCGCAACGCATCGTACATCGCGCGCCGAAGCTTGTAGGTTGGGGTGAGGTACGAACCCCAACACTGCCGAATTCGAGCGTTTTGTTGGGTTTCGCTTCGCTCACCGCCAACCTACGGCGCTATGCCACTTTAACGATCAACTTTCCGGCATTCGATCCGTGGTAAAGTTTATTCAGCGCGACCGGCGCGTTCTTTAATCCTTCAACCACATCGACGCGATATTTGAGCTTGCCTTGTGCATGCCATTGCGCTAACGCGCCGATGCCTTCGCCTGCACGATTCCAATAATCGAAAACCAGAAAGCCTTCCATGCGTGCGCGCCGCGTCACCAAGCGGAAAATATTGCGTGGCCCAGGATCAAATTCGCTGACTTCGGCGTGGTTGTATTGCGAGATCGCGCCGCAAACCACCACGCGCGCGCCGATATTGAGCCGATCGAGCACCGGTTCGAGAATCGCGCCACCGACGTTGTCGAAGTAAATATCGATTCCCTTCGCGCAGTGTTGCGAAAGTTTCTCGGCAACCGATTCGCGTTTGTAATTGATCGCGGCGTCGAAGCCCAATTCGCCCGTGAGCCATTTACATTTCTCGTCGCTTCCGGCAATACCGATTACGCGGCATCCCTGAATTTTTCCGATTTGTCCGACCAACGATCCCACCGCGCCCGCGGCGCCGGAAACAACCAGCGTTTCGCCTGCTTTGGGTTTGCCGATTTCGAGTAAGCCGAAGTAGGCCGTCAACCCGATATGGCCGAACAAGCCGTAGTGCATCGTCAGCGAAATGTTCGGATCCGCAGGCAACAACGCCGTGAGGCCGCTGCCGTCATGCACGCAATACTCCTGCCAGCCGAATAGCCCCATCACATGGCCGCCGACCGGAAAATCCGGGTGATTCGATTTCTCGATTCGCCCGATGGCGCCGCCGCCCATGACATCGCCCAAATTCAGCGGCGGCAAATAATCTTGCTGTTCCCAAAGCCAAGTTCGGTTCGACGGATCGAGCGACAGATATAAAATTTTTACCAGAAACTGTCCTGGGCCGGGCTCGGGAATGGGCTCCTCGCGCCACTGAAAATCCGCGGATTGCGCAAGATCGACCGGGCGGCGCGCGGCGCGCCATTGGTGATTCGTTTGCATTTGAACGTCTCCTATTCGTTAAAATTGATGATGCCTGGAGAGGCGCATCCAGATTTCCTCTCCAGACATGCCATGCCACGACCCGCTCTGGGATTACCTCGCAGGCCGTAGGTTGGTGGTGAGCAAAGCGAACCCCAACAACATGCCCGAGGCCGGCAATGTTGGGGGTCGTTCTTCACCGCCAACCTACGTTGTTAAAAACCCGTACCGGCGAGCCAACCGCCGATCTCGCCGAGGTAAATTTCGCGCACCACAATCACCGGCGCGACGCAGCGTTCGGGTAGCCTGATCATCGCGGAAATCTTCGCATCGCCCGCGTGGCTCAGTGGCACACGGGCGGTTTCTGCAACCTTGGTGCGGCGGCAGTGCATAAATGCCCTACCCTTACTTTCCGCGTGCGCATTGCGCACCCTACCGCTTCTTATGGCAATTTCCACTCACCGCTGATGATGCTAAAACCTGCCTGAGTTTGGCCGATGACGGTCGCTTTGAACTTGCTATTTCCGGTGATGCCGTTGTACTTACCGGTGCCGCCGTCGAACTTGAGTTCACCGTCGCAAGCCGGCAGCGTGCCGACGCATGTCCACAGCGACAACGCTTTGTCTCCATCGGCGTCGGTCGCAATGCAACTGCCGTTAGCGTTGGATTTGCCTTTGTTTATGTCCCAAAATATTTGGCAATCGAGCCGCGTGTTGTGAAGGAATCCTTTGCCGGCGTCGTTGAAGATCACGCCGGGAAGATTGCCACTTAGAATCATTCTGTCCTGGCCGACGGGATAAACCTTGCCATCGTAGGTCCAGTCATAACGCCCGCTGTATTTGCCGGATTTGGGCAAGTCTTCGGCGAATGCGGTGGTCGAAAAAATTGTCAGTAGAACAGTCAATACAATAGATTGTTTCATCGCTAATTTCTCCTTTTGTGGGGTGAACAAACTTCGTGGTTTATGCGATTGATCCAAGCGGCTTATTCGGACGAGACGCGGGTGACGTTCAAGTTGTAAGTGACGTCCAAGATAAAGCCGGCGGATGGATTTTCGGCATGGATGTGCAGTGTGTGCATACCGGCCTTCAGCGATCCGAGATGCGCATAAACACCGTCGTCGATAACCGGCGAGAGCACACCCGCGGGAACACCGCCGGCGCCAGCGCAGGGCGGATCAAACAGATTGTCTTCGGGCAAAGCGGAGGCAAAAACTTTCGACTGCACACGGCGCAGATGTTTCAGCGGTTTGCCGTCGACCTCCACCAGCAAGTTGATCGAGCCGTCGATGAACGGCGCTGCGCCGGCGCGTAGATCTGCGACCGAAATATCCGCGGGCCCTTGGCCGCAAATGTTCGGCGCATTAAGATTGACGCTATTCACCACCGGAAAAAACAGGTTCACGTTGTCCGGCAGCGTGCAGTTGCGGATAACCGGCGCGCCGCCGCCGAACAATCCGGCTAAGAACCACGTCGAGCCGCGTTGGCCCACCATGCACTTCTCGCCGGTGGTATCGAGTAACGGATTTTGCGCCGATGGGATCGATAGCGCCCATTGCCACCATTGCGCACTGAGGGACTTAAGTCCGTTCGATTCCGCGGATGCGGGGTTTGCGTGTGCTGCCAAAGCGAAAGCCAGCGCGAGACTTGCAATTAATTTGTTGTGCAGCGCGTTAAACATTTTTCTCTCCTGGTTGGTTTGAAAACAAATAAACGCTTTAAAAATTGAAGGTGCCTGAACAAGGCCGCCTAACTTGCTTCTGGCCCGAGGCCACCCCCCTGCGGGCATACCCCCGCCGCCATCGGCTCTGGGATTGCCTCGCAGCCCGTAGGTTGGCGGTGAGCGCAGCGAACCCCAACGTTGCCGCGCGTGGGTATTACGTTGGGGTTCGCTTTGCTCACCGCCAACCTACGAGACAACGTTGCTAAAAACCTGTGCCCGCAAGCCAGCCGCCGATCTTGCCTTCCCACACTTCACGCAGTAACACGACGGGTTTGTCGCATTTCGCGGGTATCGTGAGCTTGGCTTCGGCTTTGGCGTCGCCCTTCGGATTGCTGAGCGGCACGCGTTCCGCCATCGCGGCGAGCTTGCCGCCGCAAATGACGGTCGCGACGACATCGGTGACGCCGTCCGGCGTGCCGTTGGAATCGCCGGTCGAGGCATCGTTGAGCACGAGTCCTTGCACCTCGACTTTGATTTTGCCATCGCCTTCCAGCTTCGCTTCGCCGCCGCCGAGCTTCCAGACTTTTCCGCATGAGCCGACTTCGCCGAAGCTGGTGCCGTCTTTCACGCAGGGGCGAAGTTTGCCTTTTAGGATTTCGTCGGCTTGAACCGCGCCGATACTTGCGCAAACGAAAATGCCGGCTGCCAATCGGCGTAGAAGTACGCTTGTTACTTTCATGTGAGTTCCTCCATCGGTTGAAAAATTGCGCTCACCGCGTGCGGTTTGCCATCATTCGTTCGCACATCAGCGAGACTGAGAATAGCAACAACGGGATAAGTAAAACCCTACCTGGTCAGGTAGGAGTTGAAGGTTTTTGGATGAAATTCGCGTGTTTGATTTGCTAAAAACGAAATTATCGCAGCCCGAAGAGCCAACAAAGGTGCGGCGCTTCAGGCATGCATGGCTGCGAGGCAAGCTGGATAAGGCTTCCAGCCATGTCTAAAACTTAAACCCGGTTTGCCTGTCGAAATAACTTACGTATACTCGTTAGTTACCGCGCCGTTTGTGCGCACAGCCGGAGGCACAACAAATGCATGATCGTCGAGATTTTTTGCGTTTAGGCTTGGGGTCGGCGCTGGGCAGCCTCGCGGGAACCACGTTGCACGCGGCCACCGAACCACAGATTCGCTGCTATGCGCGGCTCGGCAAAACCGAACTTAAAATTTCCGATATCTCCTTCGGCTCGGCGAGTTCGTCCGATCCGGCGTTAGTGCGCCACGCCTTTGAACGCGGCATCAATTATTTCGACAGCGCGGAAAGCTACCGCGGCGGCAATGCCGAACAAGCCATCGGCGAAGCGCTGCAAGGCAAACGCGACAAGGTATTTCTCACGTCCAAAACCAAAGCCGGCGCCAGCGATGCGCGCACGGACATGATGCAGGCGTTGGAACAAAGCTTGAAACGCTTGCGCACCGATTACGTCGATATCTACTTCAACCACGCGGTGAACGACGTGGCGCGCATGCAAAATCAAGAATGGTGGGAAT
>JANOGO010000334.1:0-4349 GCA_031406045.1 Pseudomonadota bacterium | reverse complement strand
ACTCCGCGAGATTCGAACGCAGCAACGGGAAATTAAAATTGGGCATCAGCTCGATACCGAACAAGCGCGCGGTTCCACGTGCCATGTCGGTGTAGCCGGCGAAGTCGAAGTACACGTAGAGAAATTTGGCGGTACACGCGAACACCAACGTCGCCCACGTGACGTCGGCGAAACCGCTTTGCGTCAAGCTGGCGGGCGGTAGCGCGGCAGAGATTAAGCCATCGGCAATGACGAATTTTTTTAACGCACCACTAATCAGACGCTCGGCGGCAACGCCGAAATGATCCCAACCCAGCCGTGCTTGCGTGACTTGTGTGATAAATTTTGGGAACCGTTCCAGCGGGCCGGCGACTAGGGATGGGAAAAAAAACAGGTAGGCGACGTAGCTCACAAAGTCCGGTTGTTTGATGCCGCCGCGATAACATTCAAAGATGAAATGGGATTGACGTAAGGCGAAGAAGCCCAAACTGACCGGCACCAACCAGGATACGTTGGGCGCGAATGCAATGCCCAGCGCGCCGCCAAGCAGCGGGATTAGAAATATAGAAAACGGCAGCGCAAGCCCCGCAAGCATCAAGCGAGGCAAACGCTTTTTCGTCAACGCCATTCCGAGCTTGAAGCTAACGATCACCAGTAACGCCATTGCCGCACCAAACAGTAATGCGATGTTGTTTTGTAGATGCTTATGAAAGAGATAAAAAACGACGCCTGAACTGCCTACGGCAATCGCAGCAAACCGCGCTCGCAGCCGATTGCCGATTGACCAGTAAATTACGACTAAGACGGCGAGCCGCAGAAAATAGAGGGACGACGGGAATAACATCAGTTAGCGCCGCGATTCGATTGCTTGGGCCGGCGCGCCAGCCATGTCACAAGTGCGTCGGACCATTTGGCCCGGCCGGATTCAGTGACGTGCGTGAGATCGACGAAATCACGAGTTTCCCAAACGATTTTATCGTTGAGATTCAATTGTTCAAATCGGTGAGACTTTTCTAGCTCGTGTAGTAGCGTCTCGAATTTCTCAAATTCATTGGGAAAGGACTGACGAAATTCATCGTTGAGATCAGGTGGTCGCGCGATAACTACCCGGCACCCGCGACTAGTTAAATATTCCGCAATTACCTTGAGGGTATTCTTAACATAAGGTAAATTTCTTTCGGTACTTTTTTTAAATCGTCCCTCAAAGTCCTTAAGCTGCGCGAGTCTAGAATCTCGCGTTTGTGACGTTTGTCCGACATAGAGGTATGGCGAATAGTTTTGCTGGGGCGCACCGTACACTTCGGCTTGGATCCAGTATTTCAATCGATAGTTGAGTAGCCGATGGAGTTTTTGCCGCGTCAGGCGAATCTGGTAAAGCACACGATTGGAAGTCTTTAGCCAATAGGAAGGAAAAATTTCGCGTTGAGAATACTGTCGTATTAAGTCCTCTGGAGATTTTAGAAACCCTCCTTGCTCAATGGCATGAAACGGCTGTGCCTGCTGAAGCGTAGTAGGGGAAGCAAACAAGATAATCAATCGACTCGGCCGAAGTCGAATAGCGTTCATGATCAGCAATGATTCAATCGGCGATTGCGCGCTCGACGCGAGATTGATGATATTGATATTCGGAGAATCCTTGCGACCAAGTTCAGCGCTAAGCTCGCTGTCCTTCCATAATGCTTCTCGTGCGGCCGACGTCCCTAGAATCAACACATCCGCTGCCGCGGCTTCGCCGGATCGCGCCTTGGCCATGACGTGCGCCTGATCGTCTTTTTTCGTATCGGTGAGCGAGTGCCAAAATCCGGCATCGGCACTTGAAAATAGTGCGTTGGGCACGAACTGCAAGGCTAATAAGCAAAGAAGTCCGGCAATCCAAGCTGTCGCAAACAGGCCACGCCATGGCAAGGGCGATGAGTCGACCTCAACTTGCGTTGGAAGCGGCTGTGAGTGTTTAAGTTTTGCCGGAAAGCTTATTCTCAACATACCCAGCCAAAGATGCCATCGAATCGAAATTGTCCATACTCAAATCGGTTGGATCAACCTCAATGCCAAAGTAAGATTCTACGAACTGAATTATTTCAACAATGTTAAGCGAGTCAACGAGACCGGAGGAAAATAGTCGATCGTCAGGCGTGAAGGTATCTAGCGGAACGGCGCTGAATGTTTGGAGTTTTGCCGTCAACGCAGCGTAGAATTCCAGCCTGTCCATGCTAATTTTTTTACCGCGTGGTGCGCGAAGCCCCTCATTGTTTTTGCTGCGGCCTCAATCTCATGCGAGGCTTGAGTTTCAACAATATCAGATTATGGTTACACGAGCTTGGCTGAAAGGCAAGTGGGCCTTGCCTTTCCAGGCATGCCCTGCCGGGAAGCAGGCTAGATGCGGCTTCTGGCGCGATGCGTTACTCGATCTACTGCGGACTATGGTTCGCGTTTAAAAGAGTGCGCGCGGCCCGTGAGTGATTTGTTGCGGTGATAAGTCAGCGCCGCAGCTATACAGTAGGCCAAAGCGTCGGCCGGAATAGCTTCCGATTCCAAGAAAACAATCGCGCGATTGCCCTCGAATTTAAACTCGGCCGGGAACAGCGTTTTAAAGGTTTCGACGAGGTTGGTTTGGCAGTTGAAATACATGGCGTATTGCGACGGATGCGATTTCTTCCAATCGATGCGGACAGTGCTACCGCTTTTGCTTTTTGTAGTTAGGTAAGCGGGCTCGCCCCACTTGAGCGTTTCTTCGAGATCGCCAACACCCTTTGTTGCCGCCGCTGTTTGAAAAATAAGTTCGCGCAGGGCTAACAGCTTCGGGCGCATCCTAGGCGGGTACGCCGCGAACGCATGCGCGACCGCAGCATTGGCGAAAGGCTTCGTCATCGATCGCGACTACCGTGTGGAAGCATGTTGGTCAAAGGTGGCTGAAATGAAGCGGTGCATTTTGCCAGTGGTCGGCGCGGCCATCGACATACGTGATCGGAACCCGCGATAGCGCTTCGTCGGAAATGTCTTCCAGGCACGTGATATTGACGCCAAATATTTTTCCAACCGGCGTTTCATTGCCAACGCCGAACGCGCGCACACCGCAATGTTTACAAAAGTAGTGATGGTTCTTTTTGGTATTAAAGAGATATTGCGTGAGTTCCGATTCGCCTTGAATAATGCGAAAAAATTCCGGCTTGACGATGGCCGCCCAAAAGCGCGTACGGCGGCAGATGGAGCAGTTGCAACGGTAGGTGCTTTGCGTCAGATCGATCTCGGCTTCGAATTTGACCGATCCGCAGTGGCAACTTCCATGGTAGGTTTTCAGCATTTACTACTTCGTCGCTTCGGTAAATCCGCGACAGACCGCGGCTAATTTATTGCCGTCGGGATCGCGAACATAGGCAGCATAAAAATCCGGGTCGTAGTGCGGCCGCAAACCCGGCTCACCTTCGCTGCTGCCGCCGTTTGCCAGTGCCGCCGCGTGGAACGCTTGAACCTGCGCCCACGATAGCGCTTGAAATGCCACCATCGTTCCATTCCCCGTTGTGGCCGCGCGCCCGTTATGCGGCCCGCACAGCCACAGCGCGATTTCCTTGGCGCCGTGATTTTCGTAGGTGCCCCAGCCGATCCAGCCATCCCAATTAGTTTCGTCCGACACATCACAGCGCGACAGGCCGAGTGCGCCGAGGGTCGCGTCGTAGAAGCGCGCGCCGCGCTCGATGTCGTTGGTGCCGAGACAGATGTAGGTGAACATTGCTCAGATTTTAACGCGATCGGCCACGTCGGCAAATTACCGCGTGCCACGCCGCAACTTTTTCATCGAAGCTCAGCGACGCGTGGGCCGGGCTGGTCGACGGCAGGCGCACATACCGCATGCGCGATTGCGTCAGCATAGGAATGACAACTCGCTTAAAACATTTTTCGGCGGTCGCGCCATTGAAGCACACCACTTCGATATTCGGGTGGCGCAAAAAGAAAGTTGAAAAATCATTTGCGCGCATGGAATCTTTTTCGATGTCCGCATCCAAGCTGCCGTCGCGAACGCACGAGTGCAGCACGTCCCACAACGCGATACCCGCGCCCTGCAGCGCCCAGATTCGTTCTTCATAGGTCGCCGTTTCAGGAACCCCCAATATCGCAGACATGATTTTCCAAAACGAATTGCGCGGATGCGCGTAATACTGCTTTTCGGCAAGTGACATTGCGCCGGGCATGCTGCCGAGAATGAGAATCCGCGCGGATTTGCATTCGATGGGTTCGAAGCTGGCGATGCGGGACATCGTTTACATTCAATAATTATTTTGGGTCTCGTAGGATAGATCAAGCAGATCCACCCTCTGGAAAAATGGGGGCGGCCCCCGGTGGGGCTTGATCCAACCTAGCATGTTTACTTTGTG
>JANOGO010000264.1:0-9412 GCA_031406045.1 Pseudomonadota bacterium | reverse complement strand
GGTGGGTGACGTCGGCCGGTGTCCCCAGTTTTTCGGTACTGGCAATCGGGTCGAGTAAATCCAATGCGATATGCTGGAAATCGCCTTCAAGATCGGGCTTGCGGCGCGAAACACTAATGACCTTCCAGTCGGGAAGGCTCAGCAAATGCTTCGCCAAATTACGACCGACGACGCCGGTTGCGCCGGTGATCAGAGCGGTTTTCATTGCGGGAGGAAAGTGTTGAAAAGAATCAATCATAACATTCGACATTACGAATTTCGCGTCGTCTTTACCGAGTGTGGAAACGTTAAACCTACCGGCCGTAATGCCATGCTAATATTTACTTGCGTTCAACCGAATAAAGACTCGGAAAAGGAGACCAACATGAACATCAACGCACACATACTCAGATCATTCGCTTTCGCTACTTTAGCGTTGGCCGGGACGCCGGTAACCATGGCGGTGACGGTTACCGAGGCCGATATCACTACTGCCACGAGCCAGCCTAATGGCGTCGTATCGGGCGGCGATGGCGGCATTTGGTTTACCGAAGAAGCGGCGAGCAAGATTGGCCGGGTCAACCCATCCACCGGCGCGGTTACTAATGAATTCGCGACCCTCACGGCGAATGCCGGTCCCACCGGCATAACGAGGTTAGATGGGTTTGTTTGGTTCACGGAGCAGTCGGCGAATCGTATTGCCCGCATCAATAGCCTGGGCGTGGTCGAAGAGTTCCCGACTAACATCACCGATGCCGCGCCTAACGCCATTGCGCCCGGCCCCGATGGATTTCTTTATTTCACCGATACCGGTGCGAGCGGGCTCGGCCGCGTCGATGCGTCAACTGGTGCGGTGACGGCGGTATTGAATGTTTCGCTCAGCGGCCCGGCCGGAATCGTCAAAGGTCCCGATGACAACATGTGGATTAGCGAAAGCGGTAGCCATCGTATCAGCCGTTTCGATCCCATCTCGGGCGCTTTGACGCGTTTTCCGTTAACCTCGGGTAGTAGCCCGGCCGGTATTACGGTGGGACCGGATAATTTTATTTGGTTCACGATGCCGGGGCGCAACCGCGTTGGGAAAATCGACCCGAACAACAGCAACGCCATCACCGAATATTCCGCCGGTATTGCCAGCGGCAGCCGGCCCAATCAAATTACCGTGGGTTCCGATGACAATCTTTGGTACACCACGTTAGGCGGCGGACGCATCGCGCGCGTGACGACCAGCGGCGGTATTGTCGAATTTACCTCTGGAATTACCGGCAGTAACGAATTGCGCGGCATCGCGTCGGACTCGGCAACCAACGCGCTGTTCTTTGCGTCGGCGGCGAACCGAATCGGCAAAGTAACCAATCTCACCGAAATTCCCACCACCCTTCGCTTTGAGTCAGACCCATTCAAAGTCAGTGAAGATTGCGGCGAAGCGACCATCAAAGTCATTCGCGATGGCGATACCAGCACGGCGGTTTCCGTTGATTTTGCAACCAGTGACTCGACGGCGAAAGTCGGTGACGACGATTACGAAGCGACGTCCGGTCAATTGAATTTCGGCGTCGGCGTCACGTCGCAAACATTCACGGTCAAGATCAAATCCGGTGGCGGCGTCGAAAGCGTTGAAGATGTGCGCTTGTCATTGCTCAACGCAACCGGCGGCGTAGAGATTTCGACGCCCAGTGCGACGCTGCAGATTTTCGACGGTGCGCGCTTGGATGACGAAGGCTTTGGTGATACTTGCGACGATGTAAAGATTGGCGGTTGCGCGTTAAAAACACGCAGAGGATTTGATCCCGTTCTGCCGGCGCTGTTGTTGTTTTCCGCTAGCGTATTGATTGTGCAGCGCCTGATGCGCAATCAAAAAGTAAAGTAGAAGTATTTTTATACGGTAACGTATTTTCTAATGTCTGCCCCTCACCCGACCCTCTCCCCGTGACCGGGGCGAGGGAATAACTTTCCCCAGGTACTCTAAAATTTAAGCGGCTTGCCGTAACCGGTTAATTCCAAGTAGCCGCGGCCAATAATGTTGCCGCCACTGAGCACGCGAACTGCACCTTCCCAATAAACTGCGCGCATCGCGCCGCGGGAATCGAGTTCTTGATCCTCCATCAAAGGCTGCAATTCGTATTCTCGATTGCCCGTGCGAACCGTGCAGGAAACCGGATAATTCGCACCGGTTCGTGATGAGCGCCAAGTTTTTAGCGGCGTGAAAGAAATATTCTCGGGCGAGAGGACATTCATCGTTCCGTCGCGGCTTCGAAAAGTGCCGCCGGCCCAGAGCGTTTTGCCGGCACCGTCGCGCATCCGAAACGCCATCAACGCGGCGCCGTCGTCGAAGTTGATGCCGGTCCAATCCCAACCCGCGGCGCCCGGATCCATATATTCGCTGGACCATTCGTGGTCAAGCCATGCCGTTCCGCGCACGGCTTGTGCGTTGCCGCGGTGGGTGAGCGATCCCGTCACCTTCAATTGCGGAATACTGTAGTAATAACTTGCCGCGAGCGGATTCGGCGCTTTTTGGCTGTAGCCGCGCACGCCATTCAACATCGGTTGCGCATTGGCTTCGAATTGGAAATCGAATGCAAACTGCGGCGCTGAAATCTTGGCGCGATAGCGATTGCCGTTCTGCTGCAATGACCAATCCTGAATCCAAACGTGAGTAAGACCCGTTTTGGCCTCTGCAAGTCCGAGACCCGCACGCGCAGTGCGCTGCGCGTGCAAAAGTTTTCCTTCCGATGGATCGCTTAACGCAACGTGCGCGAACAGAATTTGCTGCGGCGAAAATTTGCTTGGATTATCCTCGGTAACATTATCCGGCCGCGCGCGAAAGAATGTGATTTGAAATCCGCGCTCGCGTTTGTCCGCGCCGGTGATCCAGCCCGTGACATACCACCATTCAACGCGAAATTCCGGGTGGCTTCCTTCGTCGCGCGGGAATTCGATCGCCCGTCCCGGCGTTACATCAGGATAGCGCGTTTTGTCGGCGGCGATCGCCAAGCCGCTTAGCGCGATGGCGATTGCGAGGTAGAAAACTTTCCCCATTACCAATCTTCGCGCACCGAAAGAACCACATCGTCACCCATCGCTTGGCGCGCGCTGAGCCAAGCTGTTGCTGCGGTTGCAGCGACCAATCCGGCGCCGAGGAGCGCGAGCCACCACCACGGCACATGCACATCCATGCTCCAGTGAAACGAGCGCCGCGTGACGACATGGATCAAGATCAGGCTCATGAAAAATCCGGCGACGGCGCCGGACAATGCCCCAAGAACGCCTATCCATGAGCCTTCCAGGCCAAGCGATCGTGCGATTTGGCGGCGCGTTAAGCCGATGTGGCGGAGCATGCCGAATTCTTTGCGGCGCATTAATAACGAACCGCTAAAGCTCGCGCTGACGCCGAAGAGTCCGATTAATACCGTCATGAGTTCCAATGCGTAGGTGACATAGAAACTCCGATCGAATATTTGTAAGCTCAGTTTTCGGACTTCGCGCGACGTGGTGAAATCGAGTTGCTCGTGTTGCGAACTATTGCTTTTCAATGCTTCGATCACATCGCTGCTAAGGGCACCGGGTTGTAGAAATAGCCCGGCGTCATTGGCTTTGGTATCGCCGGTGAGCCGAATGTAATCGTCACGTTCGATCAACAGCGCGCCGAACTGGCGCGCATAATCGCGCCAGACGCCCACGACGACGAACGGCGCCGGCTTACCTGCAATGGGGACACTAATTTTTTCGCCGACAGCAAATCCATGCAGATCGTTTATTGCTTCGGAAATCCAAATCGGCGGGGGATCGCTCGGCTTGCGTTGATAGATCGTGCCGACCAACGGCAACGATTGATGCTGTTTTAGTGTCGCGATGGATCGGGCGATTAGCGCGACCGCGGGCTTACCGGGCGATAGCTCTATATTTTGAAATCGCACGAATCCTACCTCCGCAACACCGGGCAGCGCCTCGATTACGCGCTGGCTCGCGTCATCAAAAAAACTCGATTCGCCGGCCTGACCGGACCGCAGGTAAATGTCTGCCGGAAGAATCGCGTCAAGCCAATCGATCACCGAGCCGCGAAACGAATACACCATAATGCCCATCGCGACGATCAAACTAAAACTCACAAACAATGCCGCGACGCTCACCGCGACGTGGCCATAGGCGTTACGCAAATGTTCTGCAGCCAGATGGCTGCTGATGTGTTTTGATTTTGGAATGAGCGCGAAGAATAATTTCGCAAGTGATGGTAGTAATAACAATACGCCGGCAAGGATCAACGCGATGGCGAGATAACCCCCGATCGGCAGCGCAGTTGGTAACGGCAGATAAAGTGCGACGAGCGCCAGGCCCAGAAACCCAAGGCCGTAGCTTGGCCGCGACCAACTGCGCAGCGGCAGCTCTTGGCTCCCGCTATGCAGTGCTGCGGCCGGCGGTGTGGCCGCCGCTTCCAATGCCGGAACGAGCGTGCCGGCGAGGGCGACAACAATTCCCAATAGGATAAATGCGATGGTTGGCCCAACACTTAGGCGCAATGTCGGCGTGATGCCGGAAAAATAACCTGCGCCGAGATCGGCGCCGACAGTGCGCAAAGTAAACTCCGCCAACACATAGCCAAGCGCCACGCCCAGCGCAGCACCGCAGGCACCAATGGCGGCGCCTTCGAGTAGTAAATAGGAAATTAAACGGCGCCGCGATACACCTAACACTCTGACCAATGCGAGTTGCGGACGGCGGCGAACCACGGCCAATGCCTGCGTCGAAAACACTAAAAACACGCCGGTAAATAATGCGACGAGCGCGAGAATCATCATGTTCACTCGATAGGCTTTCGACATGTCTGCGCTGCCGGCCGCACTGATCTCCGGGCTTTCGATCGATACGCCGGCGGGTAATACAGCGGCAATCTGATCGCGCAAAAATGAGCTGTTTGCACCAGGCCGAGCGCGGATCTCGATGCGCGATACGTTACCGAGCCGAGCGAAACGCTGCTGAACATTAGCGATATCCATCAACGCAAACGCGTCTTGATTTTCCTGCGTAGGCAGAACATCGGCGATGTTGAGATCGATGGCAGATAAGCCGACTTGCGCACGAATACGGTCGCCGGTTTTCACGTTTAGCTTCGCTGCTGCCGCGGCGCTCAGGATCATCGTATCCGGCGCAAATAACTGTGCGGCAGCGTCGGTTTTGGGTATCCAGCCGGGATGAATTTCCGCGGCGCGCAATAAATCCACGCCGAGGATTTTGAGAGCGGTTTTCGCTCCGGCCAGCGTTGCGCGAACTTCAACGACGGGGCTGGCGGATGCAACGGGCGACAACTGCGCGATCACCGGATAAACATTTTCATCGAAGCCAATGCGCGGCCCTTCAATGACAAAATCTGCCGTGCCGCTCATTTGCCGTACCGCGCTCGCGAATTCATCAACGGCAATGCGGTTCACCAAGTAAACGGCGAAGCCCAGCGCGATGCCGGCGGCGATGGCGATAATGCTGGCGAACACGCGGCCGTGGCGAAACGGATTGGGAATGGTCGCGCGCCACGACAGCATTGCATTCGACCTGCTTAGAATTTTCCGTCCCTTAAAACGACAACGCGATCGGCTGTTTGTGCGGCCGCCAGTGAGTGAGTCACCAATATTCCGGACGCGCCGCGATCTTTGATTTGTTGGCGAAGTAAATTCAACACGGATTCCGCGTTGCGGCTATCGAGGTTGCCGGTCGGCTCGTCGGCGAGCACGAGTTTGGGTTGGTGAATCAATGCGCGGGCGATGGCGGCGCGCTGCATTTCGCCGCCGGATAATTCGCGCGGCAAACTGGATTCGCGCCCGGCGAGCCCGAAAGATTTCAGCATCGCGCGGGCTTGCTCGTCCCGATCCGCAACGTTCGTTCCTACAATGGCAAGGGGCAACGCGACGTTATGCAAGACGTTTAAATGCGGCAAAAGATGAAAGGCCTGGAACACAAATCCAATGGTGCTCGCGCGAACTTTGGTGCGCACATCGTCGCCGAGTGAAGCGAGATTTTGGCCGTCGATTTCGACGGTTCCGGCGTCCGGCGTATCTAACCCGGCCATCAAATTAAGCAACGTCGATTTCCCGCTCCCCGATTCGCCCATGATCGCGACGTACTCGCCCGCGCCGATGCTGAACGACAAATCATCGAGAATGGTTTTGTCGCCGTAGGATTTTCGGATATTGGTGAGTTTGAGCATGCCGCGAGATGGTAGCAGATTGTATGTGGTGGCTCGGGTAAAATGATGCATCAATACTTTAATTGTGGTGTCAAAATTAACAACGCCGATCCTCATGGCCTTAGGCCACCCCGCCTTCGCCCTCTCCCACACGTGGGAGAGGGAATTAGTCGCCCCTCGCCCCGACGAGGAGAGGGGCGGGGGTGAGGGGCAAGTGCCCAAACTTACCAAAAATGCCAAACGCTCCAGAAACCCAAGCCACGAAACTATTGCGCTACCATAAAGTGACCTTCACCGATCATCTTTATGATTACGAAGAACATGGCGGCACGAAAGTTTCGGCACGCGAGTTAGGCGTCGAGGAATATGCGGTGGTCAAAACATTGATGATGGAAGACGACAGCGGCAAACCGTTAATCGTGCTGATGCATGGCACGCACAAAGTTTCTACCAAGGAATTGGCACGCGCGGTCGGCGTGAAAAAAATAGAACCATGCAGGCCGGAAATCGCCCATAAACATTCCGGTTACATGGTGGGTGGCACGTCGCCGTTCGGCACCAAAAAACCCATGCCGGTTTATATGGAAAAGACCATACTCGATCTACCGAAAATTTACATTAATGGCGGGCGGCGCGGTTATCTCGTCGGCATTAAGCCGCAGGAAGTCGTACGCATTTTGCAACTAACCTTAGTTCAAGTGGGTCAGATCCAATCATGAAAATTATTTCCGTTAACCGTGCGCAAATTGAAGAGATTTCCTATCGCGGCAAGCAAGTGAAAACCGGCATTTTCAAGATTCCCGCGATGAATGCGGTGCACGTTACGAAGCTCGGATTGGAAAGCGACGTGCAGGTCGACAAAGCCGTGCACGGCGGGTTTGACAGAGCCGTCTACGCGTATCCGATTGAGCACTACGCGGTATGGCGCACGGCGCTGGGTCCCGGTGTGTTAGAGCGCTTCGGCTACGGCGCGTTCGGCGAAAATCTAACCATCGAAGGTTTGCTCGAACATGAAGTGCGCGTCGGCGACGAACTTAAAATCGGCGGCGCAAATTTCATGGTGCAAGCGCCGCGTATCGCCTGCTTCAAACTCGCGACCAAACTCGGCATCGGTGACATGCCGAAACGCTTCGGCGCGAGCGGCCGCTCGGGATTCTACTTGCGTGTAATCGAAGAGGGCGAGGTAAAAGTCGGTGATGAAATCCTCATCACCTCACGTGCGGACGATGCCATTAGCGTTGCGGATCTGAATCGATTGCTTACGACCGATCCGCATAATCACGAATTGCTGGAAGCGGCGCTGGCGACGTTTGAGTTGCCGAAGGATCAGCGGGATTATTTGGTGTCGACGCAGGGTACTTGAAACTATATCGGGGCGCATTGCGACATTTTCTGGTATAAATTAATGAAAAAGCTTGCGAGCAAACGCCGGGAGATACGGTAATGCCAATAATCTCGATGTTTTATGGGATCATCATCCGAATATATCTACTTTACAACCAGCACCACAACCTGCCGCATATCCACGCCAGATATTCGGAATTTGAAGCTTCGATTGGAATAAGTGACGGCGAGATTTTGGCTGGTAATCTACCTAGAAAACAGCTCCGGCTTGCGCAAGCATGGATTGAACTTCGACGAGACGAGCTATCGGCGGACTGGGAGCTTGCCGTCAATGGCGAGAAGCCATACAAGATTGATCCATTGTGAGGTTACTATGTACTGGGATGTCAAAATTGTAAAGCCGCTTTCAGAATATCGGTTGTACGTCGAAATTGCGGATGGGCGTGAGGGAATATTTGATATGAAACCCTACTTAAATCGGGGTGTATTTCAAGAACTGAGGAATGTGAGCTATTTCTCTCAAGTCGGCATCGTGCTCGGCGCGATCACGTGGCCAAATGAGCAAGATATCGCGCCCGAAGCCCTACTGGCTGAATTGAAACCGGTCACGACTTTAGAGCAAGTTTCCAGTTAGCCATGTTTTTGTATTGCACTCTCCGCTTCGCAATCGCTACTACTTCTTCGTTATTTGGCGAACGCAAGCGTGGCCGAAATTTCAACATCGTTATTCACGCGTCCCTGGCCATAGTTCATTCCCCATTTCGTGCGATCAATGGTGAACTTCGCGGTTACGGTTAGCCCGGAATCGGTGATCGCGATTTTGCATGGGATCGACATGTCGATGGATTGGTCGAGCATCGTTAATTTGCCGCTGACCGTTGCAACGCCATCGTTGCCGAGTTCGATTTTTGTCGTGTCAAATTGAATCTTTGAAAAGTTGCCGACGTTAAAGAAATCACGATTCTTTATATGACTAGTGAGTCCGCCGTCGTCGGCCCACAAGCTGGTAGCGTCGATGTTTATCTTGAGGCTGCTGTTCGACAGATTATCCCAATCGATATTCCCTTCGACAGTAAATGTTTTGAATCCGCCTTTGTGCGAGCCGCTCGGTTTGCTGCCGACGAATTCAATTTTGGATTTTTCGGCGACGAGTGTTGGGCTATTAGCCGCGAACGCGAGAATCCACAAGCTCATGATGCCGGCGAAGGCGATCAGAGAATTTCGAAATAGTGTTTTCACTTACTGTCGATTATTTGGGTGCCTGAAGCGGCAAGATCAGCGCGGCGTTCCGGCAGGGCATCGCTGAGAGCCAATGGCCCAAGGCCACGCCGTATCCACGCGCCTTCTGGCTAACCCATAATATATTGTTCTAATTGCTCGATGACGAATTTCTGTTCGGAAATAATATCCTTCACTAGATCACCGATGGAAATGACGCCGACGACTTTACCGTTGTCGAGTACCGGCAGATGGCGCACGCGTTTGTCGGTCATCAGCGCCATGCAGTCTTCATTGGTTTGATCGAGTTGCACGCAGATCACTTGCGTAGTCATGACCTCGCTAACCGGCGTGTCAAGGGAAGATTTACCCTTGAGCGCGACTTTGCGCGCGTAGTCGCGCTCGGAAAACATGCCGACTAACTTGTCGTTTTCCATCACCGGCAAGGCGCCGACGCTTTTTTCGGCGAGCATTTTGATGCCGTCAAACGTTGTGGCGTTCGGCGGGATGAACCACAACAAGGTCGGCTTATTCGCCAACAGTTGCTTTACGCTTTTCATGAAACTGCCTCCTAACTGTTCCCAGCTTGCGACATAATCGTCGCGCTTGTTTTGGTTATTATGCGCGTGTTGGGTGGGTTCGGAAATACTGGGGTTGAAATGCGATTTTTAAGCGCATTTAACGAGCTTTAAGTTT
>JANOGO010000261.1:0-10754 GCA_031406045.1 Pseudomonadota bacterium | reverse complement strand
CGCATATAGCGATGCCGGTCGCGGTTTAACCGTAAATTTCGGATCGCATTAGGCGCTCGGACTTCGCCAAGATGAACCCTCGGTAAGATCGCATTTCAATTTGTCATTGCGAGCTGCCTGTATTGGCGCGGCCGATACTGCCCACGGACCATGAACGGGATATTGTTGGAGAACAGTCGCTTGAAGGTCTGCGGCCTAGTACGACCAAGTGCGATAGCAAACGCCCAATCTTGTCCTCGCGAGGAGCCCGAAGGGCGACGTGGCGATCTCGATTTGACGACGCTAGAGCGCGCTGCGCGCGAGATTGCTTCGCGTTCGCTCGCAATGACTGGCATGGGGTTCATGGAAAGGAGCGTTTTGTTTTAAATTACCTTGCCGGGATTCATGATTCCAAGCGGATCCCACGCGCGCTTCACGGCACGCATCAAATCGAGCTCCAGCTCGCTTTTATAACGCGTAATCTCGTCGCGTTTTAGTTGCCCTAAACCATGTTCTGCGCTGATGCTGCCATTCATCGAATGGACCAAATCGTGGACGATTTCATTGATGCGGTGAGACGATGCAAAAAATTCCGCATCACTTTGCGCGACCGGCCGACTGACGTTGAAATGCAAATTACCGTCACCCATATGGCCGAATGCGACGATGCGAATACCTTGAAAAGCCGCTTCCAGTGCGGCGCTGGCGCGAGTTGTGAATTCTGGAATGGAACTGATCGGCACTGAAATATCATGCTTGATACTCGCGCCTTCAAAGCGCTGCGCTTCGGAAATATTCTCGCGCAGCGCCCACAACGCTTGGCTTTGCGCGGTACTTTTCGCGACCACCGCATCGACTGCGGCGCTTTGTTCTAATGCGATCGCGAGTTCTTGTTCGAGCATATCGCCGGCGTTTAAAGCCACCGCGCTTTCCGATAATTCGATTAACACATACCAAGGGAATGGCGTCGTCAGCGGATCGTGCGCATTCGGAAAATGGCGCAACACAAAATTGAGACAGAGCCGCGAAATCAATTCGAAGCCGGTCAAGCGTTCTGCGCAATTCGCGCGCAGTTGATTGAATAGCTTCAGCGCTTGCGACGGGCTGGTGACGCCGACCAATGCCGTCGCACTCGACTTTGGCTGCGGGAAAAGTTTCAAAACCGCGGCGGTGATGATGCCCAACGTGCCCTCGGCGCCAATGAAAAGCTGCTTTAAATCGTAGCCGGTATTGTCTTTGCGCAACCCGCGCAAGCCGCTCCAGATCTGACCATCCGGCAATACCACTTCAAGACCGAGAGTCAGTTCACGGGTGTTGCCATAACGCAAAACCGCCGTGCCGCCGGCGTTGGTAGAAAGATTGCCGCCGATCGTGCAACTGCCTTCGGCGGCGAGGCTCAGCGGAAATAACCGCTGGTTTTCTTTTGCGACCTGTTGCAATTGCGCGAGCACGCAGCCGGCCTCTACCGTCATCGTGTTGTTGTCCAGGTCGATGGCGCGTACTTTGTTCATGCGCGCAAGATTCAACACGATGGCGTTGCTTTTTTCTGCGGGAACCGATGCGCCACACAAACTTGTGTTGCCGCCTTGTGGGACGATGGCAATGTGTTGTTCCGCGCAGAGTTTGACGATGGCGGCAACTTGTTCGGTGCTATTCGGTTTGACCACCGCGAGCGCATCGCCGTGGTAGCGGCCGCGCCAATCATTGAGGTGGGGCGCCATCGCTTCGGCTTCGGTGATGATGGCGCTTGGGCCGACGATGGCGGTGAGTTTTTCGAGGAGGTTGTCAGACATACAATGCAATTTTTAACCGAAGATTTAAAACTTGTAGCCCTGGGCTACCCGGTCATTCCCGCGTAGGCGGGAATCCATAGTGACGTACAAAGTTCAAACGCTAAATGGATTCCCGCCTACGCGGGAATGACACATAGGTGACGTATGACTCCTCGGCAAAAATTTCCGTCAAGAACGAATCTTTTTCAGCATCGCCGTCGTAGAACGTTCATGCAAAAAAGGAATCGAATAAACCTTACCACCCCAACTTTGAACTTCCACCGCGCCGACGATTTGCTCGACCGGCCAATCGCCGCCTTTCACTAAAATATCCGGCTTACACGCGAGAATTAAGTTGAGCGGTGTGTCGTCTTCAAAGAACGTCACGATATCAACTATCGACAGAGATGCTGCAATCGCCATGCGATCGGCCAAGATATTAATCGGCCGATCATCGCCTTTGTTTAAGCGCTTGACCGATGTATCCGAGTTCAACGCCAACACCAGGCTTGCGCCGAGCGCGCGAGCCTGCGCCAGGTAGGTCACGTGACCGCGATGCAAAATATCAAACACACCGTTAGTGAAAACCAGCGGTTGGGGGAGTAATGAAACGCGTTGTACCAATTCCAGCGGCGAACAAATCTTCGCTTCGAACGCCGGCGGCGAAAACATTACGCGAGTTCTTTGCGGTAGCGGCTTAGGTCTTGCGCTCTAGTGAAACTACGTTTGCATAAGCTCGACAAATTTTTCAGTATCACTTGAATGACGCGCTCGTCCCAGGATTTATCGAAGCAAATTTGTTCGTCCAGCCAGCGATCCATCCAGAGTGGATCGGGCAGACGGCTTTGCACCGTGTCGTTCGGAAACAAGCTGCGATTGACGTGCAAATTAGTTGGATGCATTGCCTTACCGATTTTTCGGCTGGTCATTAGCAATCCGATTTTGACGAAGGCGAGGCGCGCTTGGTCGCCGTAGCGATCGATGGCGCGCAGCATATAGCGGCGATAGGCGCTGCCGTGGCGCGCTTCGTCGTGCGACAACAAACCATAAATTTGTTTGATCACCGGCTCGGTGTGCCAGTGCGCGGCGCGACGATACCACTGCGTCAAGCGCACTTCGCCGCAAAAATGCAGCATTAACGTTTCCAGCGCCGGCGCCGAGTCAAACTCGAAGCGCACTGCGGCAAGCTCCGCTTCCGTCGGCGCCAAATCGGGACGAAAGCGCGCCAAGTATTCCATCAGCGCCAGCGAATGTTTTTGTTCTTCGTAAAACCACACCGACAAAAACGCAGAAAAATCCGTATCGTCGCGATTATCGCGAAGAAACATTTCTGTTGCCGGCAGCGCCGCCCATTCGGTGATGGCGTTCATTTTTATCGTTTGCGCTTGCTCGTCGCTTAAGCGCGCCGCGTCGAAGCGATGCCACGCGACATCGTTACCGAGGCTCCAGCGCGCTTGTTCCATTTGTTTAAATAGTTTGGGATAGAGCATCGCGGGTTACGAAGAACCGCAAGCCAACGGCAAGTTGCGCGTAGGCCGGACAGCATCGAATACGACAAGAGGATTGAACATTGGAAATACATTCTACAGGTTTTGTCTGTCATGGACATCACTGAGAGACTTCAGTAATATCGGCGTAGATAACTGTGTTGCCGCCGCCGAAGCCGCTGGGGTTTGTTTTTGAACATAGGTATGGCTGGAGAGCAAGTACTGATGCGGTGTTTGAGCATGCCATAGCTGCGAGGCAATAAGGGCGCGGCACACCAGGTAGTCATTATATTCAAGTCAAACAATAAGCTGAGGAGTCTGTCGTCGATATGGTGCGTGAAGCAAAACGGATTGCCGTTGTCGGCTCCGGCATTGCGGGCCTTTCAGCGGCTTGGATGTTGTCGGCACGCTATCATGTGACTTTGTTTGAAGCTGAGCCGCGCCTAGGCGGGCATACCCATAGCGTCGATGTCACGCTCGATGGTTTTACGCATCCGGTCGATACCGGATTTCTGGTGTTCAACGATCGAACTTATCCGTTGTTAAACGCGCTGTTCAAACATCTCGGTGTGACCTATGCCGAAAGCGACATGTCGTTCAGCGTTCGCATCGACGAACGCGATATCGAATGGGCGGGAACGAATCTCGCGAGCGTATTCGCCGATTGGCGCAACTTGGTTCGACCGGAATTTTTATCGATGTTGCGCGACATTGTTCGCTTTAATCGCCGCGCGACCCAACTGGCGCAAAGCCAAAGCATTCCCGATTCGGCGCTTGGCGAATACCTTGCGCAAGGGCGCTACGGCCGGCCGTTTCGTGAATGGTATTTGCTGCCGATGGTCGGCAGTATTTGGTCAGCGCCGGCGCGTAGCGTGATGGATTTTCCGGTTGCGCCGCTGTTGCGCTTTTGCCATCATCATGGCTTGTTGCGGCTGAGCGATCGTCCGCGTTGGCGCACTGTCACGGGTGGCGGGCAAGATTATGTGCAGCGACTGGCGCGCAGCGTGGCCGACATACGGCATAATTGCCCAGTGAAATCAGTCGCGCGCAATAACGAAATGGTCAACGTCACCAGTGCGGCGGGAGAGGAAAATTTTGATCAGATCGTGTTGGGTTGCCATCCCGATCAATCCCTCGCACTGCTCGCCGAGCCGTCGCAAGCGGAACGTGAATTACTCGGCGCGGTTCGCTATCAGGACAATGTGGCGGTTTTGCACACCGATACGAATTTTTTACCAAAACGAAAACGAGCGTGGGCCGCGTGGAACTATCACGTCGGCGCCGACTCATTAGTAGGCGCGCCAATCAGCCTGACCTATTGGATTAACCGATTGCAGCCATTGCCATTTAAACAACAAGTGTTGGTGACCTTGAACCCGGACCGATCGCCGCGCAGTGAAACTGTGCTCGGGAATTATCGCTATGCTCATCCATTGTTCGATCGCCCGGCGATTAAGGCGCAGCAACGGCTTGACGAGATTCAAGGTGTCGCGCGGACTTGGTATTGCGGCGCCTGGACGCGTAATGGATTTCACGAGGATGGCCTCGCTTCGGCGGTGGCCGTCGCCAAGCGGTTCGATGTGCCCATGCCCTGGGTCGCCGAATGAGCGGGCAACTGTTTTTCGGCACGGTGATGCATGAGCGCTTGAAGCCGGTGACAAACGGCTTTCGCTATCCGGTGTTTTTTATCCAAATTTCGGTAAGCGAATTACACTCGCCGGGTAGTTTGCTTTTCTCGATCGATCGTTGGAATTTATTTTCTCTACGCTGCAAAGATTACGGTGCGCGAAACGGTGGTGATTTGTATGCTTGGATACGCGCATTGCTAAAGCGCGAAGGCCTTAGCGCAATCGACGGCAAGATCATTCTGCAAACGTTTCCGCGTGTGCTCGGTTACGTGTTCAATCCGGTGAGTTTTTGGTTGTGCCATGATCGCGAAGGCGTGTTACGCGCGGTGCTCACTGAAGTGAATAACACTTTTGGCGAGCATCATTTATATCTTCTGAGCAAGCCGAATATTGACGCGATTACCACAGCCGATTGGCTCGAAACCGATAAGCGTTTCCACGTTTCGCCGTTTTTGAAAATCGATGGGCGCTATCGATTTCGCTTCACGGTGAACGAGCAAAAGAGCGCGATACGAATCGATCATACCAATGCCGATGGCGAGTTATTGCGCACCAGTATTGCCGGCCGCGCCGCGCCGCTGAGTTCAGGCCGCTTGCTTTTCGCGTTTATCCGCTATCCGTGGATGACCGTCGCCGTGATGTTGCGCATTCATTGGCAGGCATTGAAACTTTGGATTAAAGGCGTCGCGTGGTATCGCAAGCCCATCCCACCTACTGAGGATTTGACGCGATGAACGCGCCGTTACAATCGAAGCAACTGCGCCGCGCGCCGGCCATGCCGCGCGCGATGAAATTATTGTTGCGCGTGTTGCAAAATTTGCAACGCGGTTCGCTCGTCGTGATGCTGCCCGATGGAACGGTGCGGCAATATTCCGGCTGCGACACGGGCGCCAGCGCAGCGTTAACGATTCACGATTATCGCTGCGCGGCAGCAGTTATGCGCGGTGCGGAAATCGGACTGGCTGAAGCGTATCGCGACGGCTGGTGTTCGACGCCGGATCTGACGCAATTGCTGCGCTTGGCAATCGAGAATCAAGCGGCGCTGAATTCTATTTTCTACGCGAATCCGGCGGTGAATTGGGCGTATCGCGTGATCCATTGGTTGCGCGCAAATTCACGTCGCGGCAGCCGCAAAAACATTGCGGCCCATTACGATTTGAGCAACGAATTTTACGGCTTGTGGCTCGATTCGACGATGACCTATTCTTCCGCGATATTCGACGGTGATCGCGAAGGCGATTTAAAAACCGCGCAGGACGCAAAATACCAGCGCGTGATCGAGCGCTTGAATATCGATCATACCCACCACGTGTTGGAAATCGGTTGCGGGTGGGGCGGTTTTGCCGAGTATGCCGCGCGCAGCGTTGGCGCAAAAATTACCGGCATCACGCTGTCGCAGGCGCAACTCGATTTCGCGCAGGAGCGTATTCAACGAGCGGGGCTGGCGGATCGTGTGGACTTAAAATTCTGCGACTACCGCGATGTGGGCGGCCACTATGATCGCGTCGTTTCCATCGAAATGTTCGAAGCGGTCGGTGAGCGATTTTGGCCGGAATATTTTGCCGTCGTCGCTGCGCGATTGAACGCGACCGGTCGCGCGCTGGTGCAAACCATTACCATCGCCGACGAGGTGTTTGCGCAGTATCGTTCGCGGGTCGATTTTATTCAGCGCTATATATTCCCCGGTGGCATGCTGCCCAGCCCCTCGCGCTTTATTGCCGAAGTCCGGCGCAATGGGCTTGCCGTGATCGCGCAACATCATTTCGGCCGCGACTACGCCGAAACCCTGCGTCGCTGGCATCGCCGCTTTATGCAAAAGACCGAGGAATTAGAAAAGCTCGGATTCGATTCTGCATTTCAGCGCTTGTGGCAGTTTTATTTTTGCTACTGCGAAGCCGGCTTTGATTCGCAGCGCACGAACGTGATGCAATTCGAACTCACTCGGGCACGTGGCGCTTAATCCAAGAATTTCCGATTGGCCCAATCGGCGGGTGTGGGTGATTGGCGCGAGTTCCGGTATCGGCGCGGCATTCGCCGCTGCGCTGCTGCAACGCGGTGCGCGTGTTGCGGTTAGCGCGCGTTCGCTTGAGGCTTTGCAAGCGCTGGTTGCGAAAAATTCTCCCGATCGCGCACAGACCTTGCCGCTCGATGTTCGCGACGTCAGCCAAATTAAATTGGCCAGCGAGGCATTGATTCAGTCCTGGGGCGGCTATGATTTGCTGGTGTATTGCGCCGGAAGCTACGTGCCGCAACGGGCGTGGGATTTTCAACTCGATACCGTGCGTGATTTATTTGCGATCAATGTTGAAGGCGTTTACGCGTGCCTCAGTGTCGTACTCCCGCAATTATTAAAGCAGGGCAGCGGTGGCGTTGGTATTGTCGGCAGCGTCGCGGGTTATAGCGGTTTACCCAAAAGTTTGGTGTATGGCCCAACCAAAGCGGCGCTGCTGAATCTGTGCGAATCGCTCTATGTGGACCTTGCGCCCAAAGGCGTCGCGGTGTATACAATCAATCCCGGTTTTGTCCGCACGCGGCTGACGGATCAAAATGATTTCGCGATGCCGGCACTGATGGAAGTCGAGGATGCGGCGGCGGCGATGATTCGTGGATTTGAGCGCGGCGAATTCGAACTTCATTTTCCGAAACGTTTCTCTTGGTTCATGAAATTGTTGCGGCATTTGCCGTATCGGTTGTTTTTTTCCATCGCGCGCAGGGCAGCGAAGCCGTGAACGAAGTAAACGTTCTGGCATTGAAGCGTTACTTTGAGACGCTGACGCTGGATTCTGTTTCCCGACTCACAGAATATTACGCGGCAAACGCCTATTTCAAAGATCCGTTCAATGAAGTTCGCGGAGTCGATCAAATCGAAAAAGTCTTTCGCCATATGTTTGCGACGTTGGATGCGCCGCAATTTGTCGTTCAGGAATATTGGATCAATGAAGCAAGCGCGGTGTTTTTGTGGGAATTTCAATTTCGTTTTCGCGGCAAAGCGGCGGCAAAGCAATCGTTCACCGGCATGTCGCTGTTAAGATTCGATAGCAATAGCAAGGTGATGCAGCATCGCGACTATTGGGATGCGGCTGAGGAAATCTACGAAAAGTTTCCGCTGATCGGATCGACATTGCGCTGGATCAAACGGCGCATGAATTAACCCTTAATCGGCACGTCATTTAGCGTGCGCTGTAACTGGTCAACGTCGTCGAGCAGCTTGATGAACTTGTTGCCGAACGCGGTCATCCGGTATTCCACTCGCGGCGGCACTTCGGCGAAGCTGGCTTTTTCCAGAATGCCGAAACGCACAAGTTTAGTGAGCCGTTCGTTCAGCACTTTGCCGCTCAGGCCCTCAATCGCGTGTTCCATTTCACCGGGGCGGCGCACGCCTTTTCGCACCAGGCTTAAAACAGTGAGTGACCATTTGCAGCCGATGATGCTTTCAACCATCTGATGAACGCTTAGATTGTCCACGGTCTAAAAATATTTATTCCGTTTGTGATCAACAAAAAGCACCAAAAAGTGCCTACCCCACGAGTTTGTACCCACTTGTCCCGGCCGTAGCGGACTTGTAGATTGACATCTGTATTCTCATCCAAATGTTAATCGAA
The DNA here is from genome assembly GCA_031406045.1 of Pseudomonadota bacterium. GTDB lineage: Bacteria > Pseudomonadota > Gammaproteobacteria > Burkholderiales > JALYOK01 > JALYOK01. Next base: position 2,286 of record JANOGO010000261.1, on the reverse strand, counting down.
AAGGAGTGCACTATGCGAAAAATTCTCTCTGTCCTAGCAATAACTGCGGCCACTGTGTCCGGCTTCGCTGTCGCCGCGGATGAACCACCGGTTCCGTATCCGGCGGGTTACCGCGATTGGCACCATGTCAAATCGATGATCATTAATCCCGGCCATGGTCTGTACGATGTATTTGGCGGCATTCATCATATTTATGCAAACAAGGCGGCGTTGCAGGGATACAAAAGCGGCAATTGGCCCGACGGCGCGGTGATGGTGTTTGATTTGCTCGAGGCAAAAACGGCGGACAATACCGTCACCGAAGGATCGCGCAAAGTGGTCGGCGTCATGCATCGCGATGCAAAAAAATATGCGACAACCGGCGGCTGGGGCTACGAAGGATTCAAAGCCGACAGCACCAGCGATCGCGCCGTGGGCGGCAACGCGTCGAGTGCCTGTCATCAATGCCACATCGGGCAAAAAGATGTGGGTTTTGTCTTCAGCAAAACGCGGCCTTGAGCGATCGTGCTGAATTTCCCGTCGCGCCGCCGCTGTGTGTTTCGCAATGGTTTAATAGCGACCAGATAATCACGCTGGACCCATTGCGCGGCAAGGTGGTGCTGATTCACACCTTCCAGATGTTATGCCCCGCTTGCGTCATGCACGCCACGCCGCAAGCGGTGCGCCTGTGGCAACACTATCGGCAAGGTGCTTGGAATAACGATGTCGTGGTGCTCGGGCTTCACACCGTTTTTGAACATCACGACGTGATGACACCGGCCGCACTCGCAGTCTATCTGCATGAATTTCGCGTGCCATTTCCGGTCGGCGTGGACATGCCGGGGACAGACGGGACGATCCCACAAACCATGCGCGCGTACAACACCCAGGGCACGCCCACCACGCTGTTGATCGATGGTAACGGGCGTCTGTGTAAACATCACTTTGGTCTTGAATCCGATCAACAGTTAATTGCGGACGTCGATCACTTGATTGCCGAGCTAGTGTAGAGTTTTTTGGCGTGCCTCTACGAACCTTGTCCTGCTTGCCTAGTGGCAGGGCATGGCCTGCGATACAGTATTTATGCGCCTCCTGGCGCATTGCTTGGGCGAGTTATGAAGAGAGTGGCGTAAACAAGCCGCTGGTTTGTTGCACAGACTAGAAACCCAATCTTCATCCCTTATTTCGGGGATAGCGTTGCCGTTAAATATGATTTAGTCTTCCCGTCAAACATCCGTCGCATTCCTTGCGAACGAAAATTGAGGACATCGTGTTAAGTATTCTAATCGTGGAAGACGATCTGAATTTTCGCACTTGCTTCGCCGAGATCGTCGAGTCGTGTGCGGATTTTCGCTTGGTCGCTGCGGTTGGCACTTGCGCGGAAGCGCGCGCGTGCGTTGCGCGAGAAAAGCCCGACGTGCTGTTGTGCGATTTGGGTTTGCCCGACGGCGATGGCGCTGAGATCGTGCGCGAAGCGTGTCGCGCGAATCCCGCGCTTGATGCACTGGTGGTCACGGTGTTCGGCGACGAAGCGCATGTAATGCGTAGCTTGGAGGTCGGCGCTATCGGAAAAAAACGGTCAGGCCTTTATACGTGGCTCAATAGATGCGGAGTTTTTTCCATCATCGTGCAAGCGTTGGGGTTCATACCTCACCGCCAACCTACGGCGCTGAATTTCGGCCTGGCGCCACGCCGAACCGCTGAGTAAGGTTAGTCGGCCGAAATTCATGAATTCGATATGCGCTACGAGCCTCGGCCCAAATGGCTCTCTGGTATCGCCTCTGCAGTATTCCATCTTCCCGAAACCGCTACTCTCTATAAAACGAATCCAGAATCATTGAACCTTTCCGCCCACAGCGGAATTCACGGAAATACCGCTGCATTATTCCGATGCGCGGACTTTGAAAAGGGGAAACGTCATGAATTCAATTAAGCGCTGCTTCGTACTATTTTTCTTGCTTTGTTCCCTGCCGTGCCTGGCGCAGGGTGTTGCTGGATTTGCCGGTAATTGGTCGGGGATGATGAACGATGTTGATCAGCGTTATCAGCTTAACGTGACGTTTAGCGCAGACGGATTTCCGGTTCTCAGCTACACGAACAACAAAGATCTCACACGGCAAGTCGAGCTGCGCTCGCCGGGGCAAAAGGTGCAATACGTGCCGAATGGTTGCGGTGTGAAAACCATTATCTTGGAAGATATCGCACGCGACGCCACATCGTTGGCCTACGCCTTGCGCATGAGTTTTCAGCGCGCCACAAATGGCTATTCAGCCGAGAGCTATCACCGTTATGTGGTCGAGTATGTGC
>JANOGO010000214.1:0-5002 GCA_031406045.1 Pseudomonadota bacterium | reverse complement strand
TCCATGTCCAGCTTCGCGCCGTTGAACGGGCCGACACGGCCGGCCATCGCGATCAAATGAATGATGGAATTGGTTGAGCCACCTAATGCCATCGCAGTGGTCACGGCGTTTTCGAAAGCCTGGGTAGTCATGATGTCGGTCGGCTTTAAATCCGCCCACACCATGTCGACAATGCGCCGTCCGCTGGCCGTTGCCAAACGGCTGTGATTGGCGTCCGGCGCGGGGATCGACGCAGCGCCGGGCAGCGTCATGCCGAGTGCCTCCGCAGCCGAGGCCATACTCGATGCGGTGCCCATGGTCATGCAGGTGCCGTAGGAACGCGCAATGCCTTGCTCGATTTCTTCCCAGTCTTTGTCGTTGATATTGCCGGCGCGTTTTTCGGTCCAGTATTTCCACACGTCGGTGCCGCTGCCTAAATTATTGCCGCGCCAATTGCCGCGCAACATCGGGCCGGCGGGCACGAAGATCGCCGGCAGATTCATGCTTGCCGCGCCCATGATCATCGCCGGAACAGTCTTGTCGCAACCGCCGAGCAACACCGCGCCGTCGACCGGATTGGAGCGCAATAACTCTTCCGTTTCCATCGCCAATAAATTGCGATAGAGCATGGTCGTCGGCTTCATGTGTATCTCGCCGAGCGACACGGCGGGCAGCTCGACCGGGAAGCCGCCGGCTTGCCACACGCCGCGTTTTACCTCTTCCGCGCGCATACGAAAGTGCATGTGGCAGGGATTTAAATCGCTCCAGGTGTTGACGATGGCGATGATCGGTTTGCCGGCGAAATCTTCCTTGGCATAACCCATTTGCATGGTTCGCGAACGATGGCCGGAGGAGCGCATATCTTGCACGCCGAACCAGCGATGGCTGCGCAATTCTTCAGGTTTTTTCTTTGTCATGATGAAATTCTAAAAAAGTTTTCTAGTCGATTTGCGCGCCGGAGGCCTTCACGATCGGCGCCCATTGTGCGGTTTTATCTTTGATAAATTGGCCGAGTTGTTGCGGCGTTCCCGGCGCCGGCTCTGCGCCTTGCGCGATGAGCTTAGCCTTCATCTCGGGCAGTTTCAAAATTTTCGTCACTTCAATATTCAAGCGATCGATAATTGCCTGTGGTGTATCGGCCGGCGCGAGCAGGCCAAACCATGCGGTGATCTCGAAACCCGGTACGCCGGATTCGACCACGGTTGGCAGATCCGGCATTGCCGCTGAGCGCTTCAAGCCCGTAGTCGCAACCGCGCGTAAAGCACCGCTCTTGATATGCGGCATGGACGAGGTCAGATTGTCGAACATGATATTCACTTGGCCGCCGATCAGATCAGGCAGCGCCGCGCCGGAACCCTTGTAGGGAACGTGGGTCATTTTCACATCAGTGAGTTTTTGGAACAACGAGCCGCCGATATGGTGAGACGTGCCGTTGCCGCCGGAGGCGAAACTAATTTCACCGGGTTTGGATTTCGCCAACGCGATCAAATCCTTTACCGTTTTTATCGGCAAGGCGGGATTCACCACGAGCACGTTCGGCGTCGTCGCAACGAGAATAATCGGCGAAAAATCCTTGATGGGATCAAACGGTAATTTTTTGTACAGCGTTTGATTGATCGAGTGCGTCGCGACCGTCGCCATCACAAGCGTGTAGCCATCGGGCGGCGATTTCGCGACGAGCTCGCTGCCGATGTTCCCGCCCGCGCCGGGGCGATTGTCGACGATGACTTGCTGTTTTAAAGCAGTCGTGAGTTTGCTTGCAATTTCCCGCGCGAGAATGTCCGGTGTGCCGGCAGCGGGGTAGGGCACGACGATTTTGATCGGTTTTGCGGGGTAGGTTTGTGCGAGGGCACCGGAACTAATTGCCCAAATGAAAGCGACTAAAAAAAGCGCGGGACGAAAAAATCTACCTTCGTCATTGCGAGGAGTGTTTTTTGCGACGAAGCAATCTCGCTTTTTGGTTTTTGCCGCGGCAGTTAAGGACGAGATTGCTTCGCTTTGCTCGCAATGACTAAGTGGGGAAATTAATGTCATCGCAGTCATTCCGAGATGAACCCTTTGCGGTCAAGAAAATCCAGCAACGCGACCGAGCATTCGTCGCCATGGGAAAACGGCAATCCATGCCGCGAGTCAGGAAAGACCATCATCTGCGCGCCGGGAATGAGTTTGCGCATGGCGTTAGCAATATCGACCGTGACGTAAGGACTATTGTCCGCGGCGAGTAACAAGGTCGGCACGGCAATTTTCTTCAGCACTTCGGTGAGATCGACCTTCAGCAAACAGCCGCTCCAGCCCAATAGCGTGTCGGCATCACAGTCGCTTTGCTGCGCGTTAAACCACGCGTATTCCGCATCGCCGATCGCGCCGGGATAAAAGCGCTGTTCCATCATCGTTTTCGACCACGCGGCGATGCCGTTTTTGCTGAGGCGCTCTTTCCAATCGCCGACGCTCGGCAGATCGGCGCCGCGATAGGGCGATGAACAAGTGGTGAGCGAGCGCAAGCGCTCGCCATGTTTCGAGCCGGACAAATGCAACGCGACCGCGCCGGCCATCGATTCGCCTATGAGATGAAATTTTTCCGCGCCTGCCGCATCGGCGATTTCCGCGATGTCATCGGCCCACAAATCAAAGCTATAGGGGAAGTCCGAGCCGTGCCGGCTGGAACGCCCGAACCCTCTGGTGTCCAGGCACACCAGCCTGAAGAAGGGCGCCAGTATTGGCTTCCAAGCATGCCATATGTGAGAATTCGCACCGACGCCGTGAGTGAATAAAATCGTCTGAGGGTTGTTCAGCCAAGGCGGCGTGAGATCGATCACTTCGTAATAAAGCGATCCGTTGTTCGAAACGGCGAGTTGCATGGATTTGTTTTGGGCGATGAATAATCGTTATAGTGACACAAAATCCAAACCTTTGAGGAGGCTCGCGCCATGAATTTATTTTCTCCGCCGCAAATTATTCAGACCGACGTGTTCAGCGAAATGCCTGCGCAATTTCGTAAACAAAAACAATTTCCTGTTTGGGCGCGCGTGAATCGCCCCGGCTTGGAGTTGAGTTGTTTTATCGAAGGGCCGTCGTTCGATCGCGCCGGAAATTTGTTTATCGTCGACATTCCATACGGCCGGATTTTTCGCATTTCTCCCGAGGGAAATTGGGATCTCGTAACCGAATACAACGGCGAACCGAACGGCTTGAAATTTCACCAAGACGGCCGCGCGTTTGTCTGCGATTACAAAAATGGCTTGGTGACGTTGGACGTGACTACAGGTAAGGTCACGCCGTTCCTCGAGCGCGCCCAGTCGGAATGCTTCAAAGGTTTAAACGATTTGATTTTTGCGTCAAACGGCGATGTGTATTTCACCGATCAAGGCCATACCGGCATGCACGATCCGTCGGGACAGGTGTATCGCTATTCCGCTGACGGAAAATTGACCAGCCTGCTCGACAACGTGCCGAGTCCGAACGGGCTCGTGCTCAACGCCGCAGAAAATGTTTTGCTGGTCGCCGCGACGCGCAGCAATAGCGTTTGGCGCGTGCCGCTGACGCCCGATGGCGGTGTTACGAAGGTTGGCATATTCTCGTATCTATCCGGCGGAATCGGTCCGGACGGCATGGCGATGGATGCCGCCGGAAATCTAATCGTCGCCCACGTCGGCATGGGTTGCGCGTGGATGTTCAGCACCAAGGGTGAGCCGCTTTATCGTATTCAAACGTGCCGCGGCGAAGGCGTGACCAATATGGCGTTCGGCGGGCCTGATAACAAAACGTTATTCATCACCGAATCGGAAACGGGAACGATTTTGCAAGCCGCGATGCCCAATCCTGGCGCGCGACTTTTCTCACACCACTAACGCATGTTTCCCCTCTCTCTCGGGGAGAGGGCAGGGCGGGGTGGCCTTGGGCCATGAGGGAACCCCGTTCATAGTTACCACCTGCGCTTCAAAATCCCCATGCTAAACTAAAATATTGCAACGCAACAAAAGAAAAAAATGAACAACAAAAAAATTGCTTTGGTTACCGGCGGTGTAGGTGGCATCGGTTCCGCGATCAGCCAATCTCTGGCGTAAGACGGCCACCGCGTCATCGCCAATTACGTCGTGCCGGATAGCGATAAAGCATGGCTGGAAGCCATGCTTGGCGCGGGTTTCGGCGATGCAGAAATTGCATTCGGCGACGTCGGCGATTTCGATGCGATGGCCGCAATGGTAAAAGCCATCGAAGAAAAATTTGGCCCGATCGATATCTTGGTCAACTGCGCCGGTATCACGCGCGACAGCCAATTCCGCAAAATGACCAAACAGCAATGGGACGCGGTGATCAACGTGAATTTGAACAGCGCGTTCAACGTCACGCGCCACGTCATCGATGGCATGATTGAACGCAAATGGGGCCGCGTGATCAACATCTCCTCGGTGAACGGGCAAAAAGGCCAATTCGGCCAAACCAATTATTCCGCCGCGAAAGCGGGCTTGCACGGCTTCACCAAAGCGTTGGCGCAAGAAGTGATCCGCTACGGCGTGACCGTGAATTCTGTGTCGCCAGGCTATGTCGGCACCGATTTGGTGATGGCGATCCGCGAAGACGTGCGCGAGAAAATCATCGACCAAATTCCCGCGGGGCGGCTCGCGCTACCTGAGGAAATCGGCGCGATGGTGGCGTACTTGGCCTCGGATAAAGCGGCGTTTATTACGGGGGCGAATATGGCGGTGAATGGTGGGCAGCATATGTTTTAGGGCAGCGCGTGGGAATCCGCCAATTTTCCCCGCGTTTCAAATTGTCATTGCGATAAGCAAAGCGACGAAGCAACCTCGAATTTAGCGCGGTAGAGTACGAGATTGCTTCGTCGCTTTGCTCCTTTCCATGAACCCAATTTGAATGCTTGTTTTAAGTACGGCTTGCCCCTCACCCCTACCCCTCTCCCCAGAGGGGCGAGGGGACGATACTCCCTCTCCCGCAAAGCGGGAGAGGGTCCGCTTCGGTTTGAGACCTCTGCGGTTCATGGTCCGTGGGCAGTATCGACAGCGCC
>JANOGO010000093.1:0-19384 GCA_031406045.1 Pseudomonadota bacterium | reverse complement strand
CCGCCTTCGCGGGAATGAGGGGCTGGCCTCGGGCCACACATCGGTAGGATTACCGCGTAACTTTCTAAGTTACCTCGTGTTGGTTCTGATGGTGTCTGGAGTCACCGGTTGCTCCGCCATCTCTTTCTACTGGCAAGCCGTAAACGGCCAAGCGGAAATCCTCAACAACTCGCGTCCGATCGAAAGCGTCATCCAAGATCGCGACACGAAGCCGGAACTCAAGCATCGCCTTACCGCATTCCTCGCGATGCGCGACTACGCCAGCATCGAGCTAAAACTACCGGACAACAAAAGTTATCGCAGCTACGCCGACCTAAAGCGCCCGTATGTCATTTGGAATGTTTTCGCGAGCACGGAATTTTCCACTGAGTTAACGCAGTGGTGTTTTCCTATCGCGGGTTGCGTGAATTATCGCGGTTACTTTTCCAAAGCGCGCGCCGAGGAATTTGCGAAAAACCTGCCGGCGCAGATGAGCGATGCGTTCGTTGGCGGCGTGCCGGCCTATTCCACGCTCGGCTATTTCAACGATCCGATTTTGAATACCTTTGTTTATTTTCCCGACGTGGAATTGGCGCGCTTGTTGTTTCACGAGTTGGCGCATCAAGTGGTCTACGTGCAAGACGACTCGATGTTCAACGAATCCTTCGCCACCGCAGTGGAGGAAGCCGGCATCGAGCGATGGCTGGAGAGCCAGGCGGGGCGGGGGCTTTCAGCCAACTGGCAAACAGCGCAAACACGCCGTGCTGAGTTTCAGCAATTGGTTTTGAAATATCAGCAACGCTTAAAAAGTTTATACGCAACCGATCTGTCGGACCAAGCCAAACGTTTGGCAAAGCAACAAACCTTTCGCGATTTGCGCGAGGAATATCAAATGCTGAAACAATCGTGGGGCGGTTTCGCCGGCTACGATCGTTGGTTTGGTCAAGAGTTGAACAACGCGCATCTCGCGTCGATCGCAATTTATAACGAACTCGTCCCGGCATTTCGAAAATTACTACAACAAGAGCAGGGCGATTTTTTACGATTTTATAAAGCGGCAAAGCGCGTTGCGAAAATGGAAAAAGTTACCCGAACCGAATACTTGAAATCGTTGAATTAATCGGCGCTGATATAATTCGGCGCATGAGTTCCCTCCCCTTCAAGGAGAGGGTCGGGGTGGGGATGGGTTCAGTTACGTAGGCGCCAAACCCATCCCCATCCCAACCTTCCCCTTGAAGGGGAAGGGGCTTACCAACTAAAAGTATTGCCCACATCCTAAATCCCAAGAATGACAAACCCCAACCCCGAATATTACGAAGCCCAATACAACAATCGTGCGTTGGTGCCGGAACATCCGCAAATCATCGCGCGCTGGATCAGCGAATCGGCTAAGACCCGCGCCACTACTCGCTGCGAGCTTGATCTCGAATACGGCACCAGCTATTTGGAAAAGCTCGATTTATTTTTCCCCGAAGGGCCGTCGAAGGCGTTGCTGGTGTTCATTCACGGCGGCTACTGGCGCTCGCTGGACAAAAATGATTTCTCGTTTCTCGCGCCGGCGTTTACTAAACAAGGGATCACCGTCGCGACGATTAATTACGGCCTCGCGCCGCAGTTGCGCATCGACGACATCGTGCGCCAATCGCGCGTTGCGATCACGTGGCTTGCGCAGAATGCACGGCGATATGGCGCCGATGCGAACCAAATTTATGTCTCGGGCCACTCCGCGGGCGGACATCTCGCAGCGATGATGGCCGCGACCCATTGGTCGTCCGTCTCGACGATCCTGCCGATGGATCTGATCAAAGGCGCGATTTGTATCAGCGGCATTTACGATTTGGAACCGATTCGTTTCACGTCCGTTAACCAAGAGGTGCGTCTGGATGAGGCTGCGGTTAAGCGTTTGAGCCCGGCGCTGATGCAACCGTCGGCGAAATTTCCCATGCTAATGGCCGCAGGCGGTGACGAAAGCGATGAGTTCAAACGCCAGAATAAGTTATTGATCGAGCGTTGGTCCAGCGCGACCGCGATGAAAGATATTCCACTGCCGGGCACCAATCATTTCAGTGTGGTTGAAGAATTGGCCAGAGCGGAGAGCCCCATGCATCGCGCGGCGTTGGCGATGATGGGTGCGTGAGGTTCGGTGAGGCGTAAAGTGTGAGGGGTCAAGCGCTTTTCATCGCCGTGAACCGCGCGTTGTATAGATAACTATGTTTTCGATCATCAACGACCCCTTGTTCTACGCCGTCGCGATTCCCGCCGTAATTTTGGTCGGTATCGCCAAAGGCGGCTTCCCCGGGGCATTCGGCGGCATGGCCGTACCGCTGATGGCGCTGGCGATTTCGCCGATCACCGCAGCGGGAATCATGCTGCCGATTTTGTGTTTGATGGACCTCGTTGGATTGTGGGCCTATCGCGGCATCTGGGATCGAACGCGAATGAGGTCCATGATTTTCGGTGCCGCGCTCGGCGTTACATTGGGCGGATTGATGTTCGGCCATTTAAACGAACAGGCGATTCGATTTCTGGTTGGCAGCATCGCGGTAGGATTTGCATTGAATCACTGGCTCGGCTTCGCGGCGCGCCGGATGCCCGGTAGTGAAACTCGAGCGAATGGTATTTTTTGGTGCGGTCTGTCGGGTTTTACCAGCACCGTCGCGCATGCCGGTGGCCCGCCGCTGATGGTGTATATGCTGCCGCTGAAAATGGAAAAAACCTTGCTGGTTGGTACGACGGTTATTTTTTTTACCGCCGTTAACTATTTCAAGCTGATTCCGTACGCGCTGCTAGGACAACTCAATTTGGCGAACATGAGCACGTCGCTCGTTTTGTCGCCGTTCGCACCAATCGGCATGGCGCTTGGCGTTTGGCTGCATAAACGCGTGAAGGAAAAAGTATTTTATCGGGTGAGCTATACACTGTTATTTCTAATGGGCGCGAAACTGATTTACGATGGGATTTCGCATTGGTATGAATGATGAACCAGTTGATGTTGTTAGTTGTCATTCCCGCGAAAGCGGGAATCCATTTGGCCGTTCCAAATCAGCATGGATTCCCGCTTTCGCGGGAATGAGGAGCTGGCCCTGGGCCACACATCTGTTATGTCACCTGCTTGCGCAATGAATACCATCCTCAACATCGCAGCGTACAAATTCGTCAGTCTCGATGATTTGCCAAATCGCCGCGAACACCTGCAATCGCGCTGCACCGAATTGCAACTCAAAGGCACCATCCTGCTTGCACCCGAAGGCATCAATTTATTCCTGGCGGGTGCGACTGAAAACATCACGGCCTTCAAATCCGAATTGCGCAGCCATGCCACGTTCGCCAACATGCAATTTAAAGATAGTTTTTCCGATCGGCAACCGTTTAAGAAATTGCTCGTCAAAATAAAAAAGGAAATTATTCCGTTCGGCAAGCCGGAAATTAATCCCGCACAACAGCCCGCAGAGCGCCTATCGGCGCGGACTTTGAAGGCATGGCTGGATCAAGGCCGCGACATTATGTTGCTCGATACGCGTAATGTATTTGAGGTCAAACACGGCACGTTTAAGCACGCAACCGATTTCGGCATCAATCAATTTCGCGATTTCCCTTGTGCAACGGCGCGGGCCGATGCCAGCCTGAAAGAAAAAACCATCGTCACATTTTGCACCGGGGGCATTCGTTGCGAAAAGGCGGCCCCGTATTTACTGCAGCAAGGTTTCAAAAACGTGTTTCAGCTCGATGGTGGAATTCTTAAATACTTCGAAGAATGCGGCAATGCGCATTTCGAAGGTGAATGTTTTGTGTTTGACGAGCGTGTTGCGCTTGATAAAGATTTGATGCCCACCGACGCAGCGGATTAAGCTATTTGGCTTGTCATTGCGAGCTGCCTGTATCGGTAACGCCGATACAGGCAGCTCGCAATGACCAAATCGCGTATTTTCAGCACCTCACCAAATCAAAGTTCGACGTCACCAATATCCCCGCGCAACGCGTGTTGATAAAGCGCCGTGGTTTCGGCGCTCGGCGCGACGCTCAAAACCATTGCCAATAATTCTTGGCAGCGATTGTAGGCGCGAATCGCCTCGGCGAAATGCTTTTGAGCAAGATGGCAACGGATGATTTGGCGATAGGTTTCCTCGGCAAGATTATCCGACTCCAGCCCCTGTTCGTAAAGTTGTATGGCACGATCCCAGCGGCCGGCGCCTTGCCAAAATTGGCCGACTTCGTCGATCACTCGCGTAAACTTGGCTTCCAAATGGTCGCGTGTTCGCGCGATCCAAGGCGTGCTCGTTTGCGTGGCGAGAAATGGCCCACGATAAATTTCAATTAAGCGTTGGCAGCGAACTGATATCTCGCCGGCGTCCAAGTTGCCTTCGTAACGCAAACGGGTCAGCAGCCCATCGGCCTCACGCTCAAACAGCCATGCATCAATCGACACGATACCGGGGTCGAGCGAAATAACGCCCTGCGCGGCGCGGCATGCGGTTTGCGAATCGAGAAGCTGGCGCAGGCGGTACAGGCTAGAATCGATCAGACTGTGGGCGCGTTGCTCGACGGATGGCGGCCACAAAAAGTCTTCCGCTTGATGTTTGTCGATGCCGCGTGGGCCGACGGCAATCAATAGTTGCAGCAGCGCACCCGGCCGCGTGTTGGTCCGGATACTAATCGGCGTATCGGCGCCACGCCGGATCGCAAAATATCCCAACGTAGAAATCTTGATCGTCGATTCGATCTGTTTCGCCGGTGCTGTCGACCGGCGCATTCGTTTGGACGAGCGCGAGGCTTTTTCGTGGCCCCATAACGAGGCCGCTCGGGTGGCCATAAAAACGCTTTCGTGGACGAAGGATTCGCTATCCATAGTTACGCTCCAATTAGTTTGGCGTTTCGATCAGTGTTATCGAATCGCGTTGAGTGTTTTGCGAAGCATAACCGCGAACTAGCAAAAAATCCCCTACCTGATCAGGTAGGATCGGAGCAGTTGGGACTGTAATATTTAGCAGGGTGGCGTTGCGCCGTCGCTATTTGAATAGGGTATCCAGCCAGCGCTTAGCCTTGGTGAAAAAGCTCATTTCGGTGGGCGATTGAATCGCCAAAGTCGAATTCGGCAGCTCGGCAAACATTTCCGGCGCGTACATTGCCTCGACACGGGTTTCGGGCAAGCGGAAATCGCCGGCACCGTTCAAACGAAGCGTATATTCCACACTCCATTTTCCTTTCGGCACATATTCGTAATAGGCGCGAAAAGCATCTTGCGCGCGCTCTTCGAACGCCGGCCACACCCAGCCTTCGCGCTTTTCGCCTTGCGTCATGATCTGCGAATCACGTCCCAGGCCGGTGCCGAGGATAGTCGCGCCGGCGGGAATCGGATCGTCGACAACGACCCAGGTCGCGTCGCTTTGCGCTTCGAGATCCAAGCGAATGCGCAGCACGTCGCCGCGATTCCATTTGCCATTCTCTAGCTGCTCGATCGCCGTGACCGTGCGTTTGATGTAGAAGCCGCTACTGAGCGGGGCCTTTAGCGGAATCGCCGCGATGCTGCTGATCATTGCCCAAGGTTCTCCGGCGCCGTGGTGGCGCAACTTAAGTTGATCGTTGCCGCTTGCGGGCCAAGAAAGTTTGACGGAATCGGTTTGCTTGTCGGCGGGCCAAACAACTGCACGTTGATCGTTGTCGATACGTGCCGACGTGGTTCCTGCGACAGGAACCGCTTCGAAGACTTCCGCGAATTTTCGCAACGCCAGCGCCCCCCACGCGTTGGCGACCGTCGTATTCCAATGGCCGCGATGTTGGCGCTGAATCGCACCGCGAACCATGCGCGGAACGTCTTCGCGCCACGTTGGTTTGTCGAGCAAGTTCACGATCGCGCGCGCCGCATTGCTGTCGCCGGAAATCATCAGCCACCACAAATTGTCGCTGCGCTCGGTGGAAAATCCCATGATCGTGCCTTGGAAATTGAGGCGGCTGCGCAGAATTTGTTCGGCTTCTTTGACGCGCGCGTCACGCTCCGGCATCGCAACCACGCGCTGCAAAATTGTATGCCAATCGAGCACCGCAGAAGTCGGCCACAGATTCGGTTCGATGGTGATCGACGTCAGCCACAGCGGATCCGGCGCCGGCTCGCTGCGGCTCAGCGCGGCGAACGTCGCGAGTTTACGTAAGGCTAAATCGGCCGTCGGCAAACTCGAATCGCGCCGAATTTTCCCTTGCAGAAAGGCCTGCAAGCCAGTATTCATGCGGGTCTTGGCAGCGTCGGGTAGCGCCCAATGCGCTTCGTCGGCCATCGTCAACACATAAGCTGTCAGCGTATCGCTGCCTTCGCGCATGTCCGGGAAATATTTTGCGAGGCCGTCGGCATCGAGATATGACGGCAGCGACTGCATCACACTTTGCCATAAGGCTTCGTCGTTCAACGCGACCGCTTTCGACGCACGTTGCTCCAAGCAAGTGTAGCGATACTCGCGCATGTATTCGCGCACGCCGCCGAGTTGATCGGCCAGCGAACGCGATAAATCGATCTTGATGCCGCCGCGATTCGGCAGCGCATCTTTCGGCAACGCAACGCTCATGTCCAGCGATTTATCGAGTTGAACGAGTGTCGCTTGTAACGTGCGAGTTTTAATCGCCGGTAAGATCTTCTGCGTAAACTTAATACGATCGGTGGTTGGTTTAGCGTCCGACGTGCCCGTGACTGTTACGTCCCAGCGCAGTTGATCGGCGCCAACGGGCGCGATGGTCGGCCAAATGAATTCTTCCGCTTGGCCGGGTTTGATCGAAATAGTTTGTGCGGCGAGTTCCACCGGCTTGCCTAATTTTCCATTCGCAAGCGCCGTGACGGTCGCGCTAATTTTAGCGTCTTGTTTTTTCTCCGATGCGTTTCGCAAAGTAATATTCGCGGCAAATCGATCGTCTTCGCGTACCGTCGATGGCAGGCCGGAGAACAGCATCAGGTCTTGCGTTGCGCGAATGCTCGCGGCGCCGGTGCCGAATAAACCGGCGTCGGCGTTGGCAACTGCGACGATTTTAAACGACGTCAGCGAATCGTTCAGCGGCACGCTGATGCTGGCTTTGCCGTTGGCGTCGAGCGCGATGCGGCCTTTCCAAAAAAGCAGCGTATCGAACATCTCGCGCGCCGCGCTATCGCCCGCGCCACCCTGGCGCATCGCGTCGCCGCCGCCACCGGCTGCGACGGCCTTGCGGCCATAGTGCCGGCGTCCGACCACTTGCATTTGCGCCGTCGCAGTCTCCACACCCAAACCGCGCTCCGCCATCATCTGTTCGAGCAAATTCCAACTTCCATTGGGCATTAGTTCGAGCAAACCTTCATCGACTGCCGCAAGAGCGATCTCACTTCCCGAAGGCAATGGTTTGCCGTCAGCCCGCGTGACTTGAATGGAAATCTGCGCTTGATCGCGCACGCGATAGGTGGTTTTTTCCGGCGTGACGGTGACCTTCAGTTCATGTTCGCGCCAGCCGACTTTGAGTTCTGCGAGGCCCAGCTTAAACGCCGGTTTGCCCAGATCGACCAAGGCGGTCGGTTGCACGTCGCCGACGCGGCCGCGTAGTGCGAGCACGGATACGAATACATTCGGCGCGTGGCCGCCTTTTAGCGGCAACTTGATCACCGGCGACTTGCCCGACAACTCGGTCACGAAACTTTCCAGCACGCCTTCGCGTTCGAGCGTGACCAGCGCCGTCGCCACGCGAAACGGCATGCGCGCTTGCAACACGGCGGTCTCGCCCGGTTCGTAACGTTTTTTCTCGGGCAGCAAATCCATGCGATCGTCGTTCGATTGCGTGAACCACCAATCTTCCGAACCGGCGACCCACACGTCACTGTGGGTATAGCTCGCGTTGCCGGCCTCGTCTTTGGCCTGTGCGCGCAAGATAATGTTGCCGGAGATCGGCGATTTGGTTTCGCAAATCAGCAAGCCCTTCGCGTCGGTCACGCCTTGGCACGCCGCGCCGATCGCTTTCACTTCGCTGACGTTTTCGTAGGCGTAAAATCCACCGACCAAACGTTTACGATGGGAGTAGGTTTTTCGTTGCAACAGATCGACCTTGATCGCCGCGCCCTTGATGGGCTTACCGTCGAGATTTAAAGCGAGCGCGTAAAACTTAAGCTTGTCTTTGCTGATCGCCCAGCCATCGGGCTTCAAGCCGATCAACATTTTCGCCGGCCACAGCGGAATGCGCGTCGATACCGCAGAAACTTCGCCGTTGGCGTCGCGATATTCCATCTCCGTCAAAATATCTTTGGCTACATCGACCTTCGGCAATTTATCGATCATCATGCGCGCCGCACCTTGCGCATCCAGCATGAGATTATTACTGCCGAGAGGCTGAGTAGTATTAGTTGGCGCGGGAATATCGGTCGGCGGCGCATCGCCGAAAAAATCATCGCTGCCCTCTTTTTCGACGCCTTCTTTTACGTTGCCCGCGCCGATTCGAAAGTCGGCATAGTCGGGAAAATAAATTGATTTCGGTTGCAGAATGCTATTGATACGAACCTTCGCGCCAGCCGCGCCGCCACCGGCAAGATAATTCAATTGCAAATCGATGTCAGCTTTAGTGGCATTGACCAGCGGCGTCGCGAGCGGCTTGATGATCGCGCGCATGGTCGGTACGCGGAATGCTTCGACTTTGAAGTGGCCGGCATATTGATCGCCGATCGTTAAATGATAATCGCCTTGCTTCGCATCTTTCGGAATCACCCACGTGGATTCGGCGATGCCTTGTTTATCCCACTTGAGTGGCAACTCGTATTTTTGTTGTGTGCCGGCGTGCGTGATCGATAGTGTTGTCTCCGTCGCGCCGGATTTGGGATAAACGAAGCCCTGGGAAATGCGTTCGCGGCGAAGGTGTTTCATATTCACCGTCTCGCCGGCGTGCAGCAGCGTTCGGGCGAAAATCGTATGCACTGCATCGCGCGGTGCGCTGAAATCCGTGCTGACGTTAAAGCGCCACGTCGCGATGCCTTCGTTCCAATCGCTTTGTGTGAATGACAAATCGTCGGGGGTGCGCGCGAAAACCAGCAAGATGCGGCCGAGATATTCGCACGACGGTATTGCTTCGTCGCGTGGCAAGCTTTCTTCGATGCGCGCGATGCCGCTATTGTCGGTTATTCCTTTCCAGCGTTCTTTACCGGCACAATCGCGCACGCTGATTGCTGCGTTTGCGATCGGCTTGGCGTGATCCAAACTCGTTACCCAAACCAGCGACGAAGCCACGCCCCATTTGAAATGCACCGCCATATTGGTGACCAGCGCGGCGCTGCGAACATAGTAAGGACGCTTTTTTGCCAGCAACACTTGACCCAAGCGTGGGCTGGCGATTTCTACCACGTGCAAGCCGGGTTGCTTCAGTGGAATGCCGATCACTTCGAATTCTTTTTTGCCGCCGGGTTTCGGCAGGGCGATCGCTTGCGTTTTGTCGAGGCCGGTGAAAAATGATTTCTCCGGATCGTATTCGCGCATGCGCAATCGCGTTAGCAGTGAGATGATCTTTTCTTCGGCGCCGATGCCATCGACATGCAACGTCTTGCCGGGAATCGCATCGACCGTGGTGAGCTTCATCGAAATCCGGTCTTCGATGTTTCGCACCGTGATCGGCAAGGCCGGATCGGCCTTCGATTCGATCACGCCGAAGCTCGCGGGGAATTTTGCGATCGGCGGATTTTCGTCGGTTTTGACCGTCATCGGAAAGCGATCGTGATTCGCCAGTTCGCGGCCGCTGTCATCCTTGATGCCGGCTGGAAGCTCCAGTTTGAATTGCGTTTTTTCCGGGAAAGGGCCTTTGAAACTGACGGCGCTTAGCCATTCTTCCGGCTCGCCCTCCGGCGTTTTTATTTCGGGTATGTAACGATTGCCATCGGCCGTAGTCAGCGTAATTTTCTTCGCGTCCGTGACCGGGATCGGCTCGCTAAAATTCAACGTGATCGGCAATAACGGGATGCAATCGCTTTTCTCATTGACGCGTTCGCAATTAAGCCGTGCGGTGAAAGTGCCGCGCGTTTCGAAAGCGAGTGTTTGATTTTCGCGGGTGGCGATGCCGCTGGCGCTGGTCACCCCCTTGCCCCAGATCAAACGTACGGTTTTCGAATTCGGCAATCCACGTTTACATTGCAGCGCGATCAAGCTGGTATTCGGTTCCGCGATTAATTTTAGAAACTGTTGCTTTGAGCTTTCCTTGTCTTTGGTTGCGGGCGCAAAGAAATCCTGCCCTGGAAATAATCGGCCGAAATGCTCGCTCAAAAAATAGCGATTTTGCCGCAACAACAGATCGCGCTCGGCGTTCGGCAACACCTTCACGCCGACTTTTTCGTTGACGCCGTCGATATCGCAATAGACGTTTTTCCCGATGGAATCTCTCGTGGTTGCCGCGTCCAGCGCCAGCAAAAACGCTTGGTCTTCAGCAATGCTTGAGCCTTCGTACGGCTCGCTTTGGATGATCGCCGGGCCGCCGGTACTAAATGCGAATGCGTTTGTGCCGCTGATCGTTTCTCCCTTCAATGTTTTGACGCCTGCGTTCAACTTGAATTCGCAGCGCACGCCTGCCGGGAGGTCGCGATCAAAATCGTAAACCCAATTGCGCGTATCGGCCCAGCGGCCTTTGCCGCCGGCCATGTCCGCCGGATTACATGCAATGGCGAAAGGCTCGACTTCGCGCGGATCGCCGAACGGCACGACCGCTGTCGAAAAGCGCGCCGTGACTTGGCGCACGCCTTTGACTTCGCCGTTCGGCGAAAACGATTCGATAGTCGCTGCGAGGGCGGCGGCGCTCACGCAGTAAAGAGCCGTTAGAAAGGCAAAACGTCTGGGCAAATAGAGTGTCATCGGGTTGCGGTCAAAACATGAAATCCGACGATAGCTTCTCCGGCAGTGCTCGTCAACGCGGCGGACGGTTCACTCCCAGCATGGACTTTCGTATGTTCATTGTTCCGATAAATTAAGGAAACTCTGAATAAGTCCGATTTCGTCATGATCCTGTGTTACTCACAAAGAATATCTCGTTAGATATCATCGCCAAGAGGCTTATGGATAGTGGCTCCTGGCGATGCATAGCCTGAGAGCCACGCCCTGATTGCCTCCCGGCGAGGGTGCGATGTATTTCTCGTTTTCCTAACGTTGCGTTTATCATGGCGCAACTATTAAGCGACGAGCAGCAAACATGAGTTCGCATGATTTTGCGTTTTTGACTAAGCATGGTTTTCTCGCCGCGCCGGAGCGCGATGCGACTCGGCCCTACGCGGTTGCCGGCATTGCCTACGACGGTGCGGTGACCAATCGCCCCGGTGCGCGCTTTGGACCACACGCGATCCGGCGCGCCAGTCAGATGTTGTGCGACGGTATTCATCCGCTGTGGAATTGTTCGCCGATTTCTGAGTTAACGGATGTGGGCGATCTAGCGCTGCCGAATACGAGCTTAATTGCCATGCGTGAAAAATTACAACCGCTCGCGCAAGACCTGATCGGCAAACATCACATGTGTTGGCTCGGTGGCGATCACTCCATCACGCTGCCGTTGCTGCGTGCATATCGCCAACATTTCGGGCGGCCGCTGGCGTTGATTCATTTCGACGCGCACTGCGACACGTGGCGCGATCATTTCGGCGAACCATCCGGGCACGGCACCTGGACTTACGAAGCGTTGCAAGAGGGTTTGGTGGTTCCCGAGGCGACGATTCAAATCGGCATTCGTTCGGCGGGAACCCGCGACGCGCGCGAGTACGTTACGCAACGCGGCGGCGAAATTTACACCGCGCACGCGCTTCGTGGCCTGGAGAGCCGCACCCAGCTTGCCTCGCAGCTCGATGCTATTCGCGCGCGCATCGCGGCGGCAGGCTCGCCGCCGGTTTATTTAACGCTCGACATCGATTGCCTCGACCCAGCATTCGCGCCGGGCACCGGCACGCCGGAACCGGCAGGTATGACCACGTCACAGGTTGCAACCTTCCTCGAAGAGTTGCGCGATCTGCCTTTCGTTGGTATGGATTGCGTCGAGGTTGCACCCGCTTACGATCATGCGGAACTGACGAGTAATGCGGCCGCGTTTTTTGTTTGGACTTATTTGTGTGGACAGGTTGCGAAGGTTAAATCTTGACGTTGACGGAACTAAAACAGATGTGTCATTCCCGCGAAGGCGGGAATCCATTTGGCGTCTAAATGAAAACTTATACGCCAAAGAAACCAAAGTTGTCGTCCCCGCGAAGGCGGGGACCCAGTGTCGTTAGGCGAAAGACACAGGATTACCGCCGTCGCGGGAAAGACGGGGTGGTATAGGTGTCATAGCCTTGCCATTCACCCAAACCGAACAACTAACCGGCAACAATTACTATACCGCGACCGCCCCGCGCGGCGAATCATTTCCAAAACTTGAAGCCGATATCGAAGCAGACGTGTGCGTTGTCGGAGGCGGCTTCACGGGCCTATCCGCCGCGCTGGAATTAGCACAGCGCGGATATTCCGTCGCGCTGCTGGAAAGCCGCGAGATTGCGTGGGCCGCGTCGGGGCGAAATGGTGGCCAAGTCATTGTTGGCTTCGCGTGTAGCAATAGCACCATCGAAAAACACGTCGGCTTGTCGGACGCCAAGCGCGCGTGGGACATTTCCGTCGAGGGTGCGAAATTAATTTACCAGCGCATGGCGCAGTACAACATCGAATGCGACTTCACGCCCGGCTGGCTGCTCCTCGCCGCGCGCAAATCCCATGTCGCACACTTACGCGAATGGCACGAAGAGTTGCGCGAAAAATATGGCTATGGTGATTTCGTCGATTACGTGCCGCCGAGCGACATCGCGCAGTGGACTGCGAGCACACAATATCACGCTGCTGTTTACGATCGTTTCTCCGGGCACATCCATCCGTTGAAGTACGCGTTAGGTTTGGCGAAAGCATGCGCCGCGGCGGGCGTCAAAATATTTGAGAATAGCCACGTTGCCTCGTTGCAGCAAGGCGAGCGTCCACGAGTGCACACGGCAAAAGGCAACGTTCGCTGCCGCTTCGTCGTGCTCGCGACTAATGTATTCTGCGGCGATCTCGTCCCCAAGCTCGACCCGCACATCATGCCGGTCGGCGGCACCGTGTTCGCAACCGAGCCACTCGACAAAAAATTAGCCGATAGCTTAATTCGCCATCGCGCCGCCGTGTGTGACAGCAATTTTTTGCTCGATTACTATCGTGTCACGCCGGACAACCGCGTGCTGTGGGGCGGACGCTCGACCTATTCGAAACACGCCGGCAGCGACGGCGTCGAATGGTTACGCAAGAAAATGGGGAGCCTGTACCCGCAACTCAAAGACGTCAAAGTCGAATACGGCTGGGGTGGCATGATCGACATTTCTCTTATCCGTGCGCCGGATTTCAACCGCCTCGCGCCCAATGTCTATTTCCTGCAAGGCTTCAGCGGCCACGGCCTCGCGCTCTCCGGCATCGCCGGCAAACTCGCCGCCGAAGCCATCGCGGGGCAAGCGGAACGTTTCGATATTTTTACGCGCATCCAACATCGCGGGTTTCCGGGTGGGCGAATGTTGCGCACGCCCGGTTTGGTGCTGGGGACTTTGTATTATCGGTTACGCGATGCGCTGGGTTTTTGAAAGGTCGCCAATCCGTTCGCGTTAAAGAAGTTTTGATTGAGGGGAATAACCGATGGCGGCTATTGCCTGGCACCCAACAACAGCATGCCGGAATCTCGCGCAGCGGTCTTATCAAACGTATAAGTTACCTCGCAATCATGAGCAGCACCAAGTTTCTCGATCAGGCAATCCGCATAATCGGCTGCACCTTTGCGATAGACCGCCAACGCCTTCCATGCGATCTCCGCGAGTTGCACTACTAGAGTTTGGGCCTGCAGCAAATTCTCGATGACGTCACCGATATCATCACGGCCTGCGCTATAGCCGACCTTGAGGACCCAGGTGATTTCGGCCAACGTGACAATCGATACGAAGCCAGGGTCGTCGGCACTGCGCGCCTCGATGAGTCGGGTCGCTTGCCGTGATTGCGTCGGATCGTCTTGCACGATATAGCGCATCAATACGCTGGTATCCAGACCAATCATGCGGCGGACTTATGATAGCGGGCAACTGCCCGATTCATGTCCTCGATAGATAGAGGTTTCTTTGGTTTGGCGATCATGCCTTTTAGTCGCGTGACGGACTGAGTTGCCGGTTTGAGGAGCCAGCCGTCGCCGGTTTTGACGAATTCGACACGGGAGCCTTGTTCCACCTGCATGTCGCTGCGAACTTCGACGGGAATTACGACTTGCCCTTTGCTGCTGACGATTGACGTTGCCATCACAACACCTCCAATAATTGTCTTACATTATAGTAAGACAAAATTTAATCGTCAAATGTTTAAGTTCCTGATTTTGTGACGTGCTCGGTTGACACGTAAAGGGCGCCCGTGGATACTGAACCAAGTTAACCAGAAAACCGTCGTGAGCCGCATTCGGCAACAATTATTTGGTAATTGCCAGAACGCAACGTTTGAACGGAAGGAGCTGCTTAATTGCGCAAAAAACGAAGGAACCAACATGATTCAACGTGAAAATTTTTCCCCCGGCGACATGGAGCGCTGGCTCGACGAACGGCGTGTTACCGAAGTGGAATGTCTCGTTTCCGATTTGACCGGCGTGTCGCGCGGCAAGATTTTGCCGCGCGCGAAATTCGGGCTGGATAAAGGTTTGCGTTTGCCGCAAGCCGTCATGATGCAAACGGTGACGGGTAATTATCCCGATTCCGACGAAGTCGACGCGATCATGACGGATTACGACCCGGACATGATTTTAAAGCCCGATCCGGAAACGGTTTGCATCGTCCCTTGGGCCGTCGATCCGACCGCGCAGGTGATTCACGATTGTTTCTTTTTCGACGGGCAGATCGTGGATTTCGCGCCGCGCTCGGTGTTGCGCCGGGTACTCGACCTTTACCGGGACAAAGGTTGGGCGCCGATTGTCGCGCCGGAATTGGAATTTTATTTGACCGCGCGCAATATCGATCCGGATATTCCGCTGAAGCCGCCGATCGGCCGTAGTGGCCGCTCGGAAACCAGTCGCCAGGCATACAGCATCGATGCGGTGAATGAATTCGATCCGCTATTCGAAGACGTTTATGATTATTGCGAAGCCCAAGGATTGGACGTCGATACGCTGATTCACGAAGTCGGCGCGGGCCAGATGGAAATTAATTTTTTGCACGGCGATCCGATGAAGCTGGCCGACCGCGTGTTTTATTTCAAGCGTACGGTGCGCGAGGCGGCGATGCGTCACGACATGTACGCAACGTTCATGGCCAAGCCCATGGCGAATGAGCCCGGCTCGGCGATGCACATTCACCAAAGCATTATCGATCCGAAGACCAAGCGCAATCTTTTCAGCAACGAAGATGGCACGGCGTCGCCACTGTTTTTCCATTTCATCGGCGGGCTGCAAAAATATCTGCCGGCGGCGACGATTTTCTTCGCGCCCTATGTGAATTCTTATCGGCGTATCGTCAAATACGGCGCGGCGCCGATCAACATTCAGTGGGGGCGCGATAATCGCACCGTCGGCATTCGCGTGCCGGATTCCGAGCCGGAAGCGCGGCGGGTGGAAAATCGCGTGGTGGGTGTTGACGCGAATCCATACGTCGCTATCGCCGCGACGTTGGCCTGCGGTTACTTGGGCATGGTGAATAAGATCGAGCCGTTGCCGGAATACAAAGGCAGCGCGTACGAATCCGATTTCCAATTGCCACGCGGTTTGCACGAGGCGTTAACGGAGATGCGCGAAGCAACCGCGTTGCACGAAGTAATGGGTAAGCGCTTTGTAACGCTTTATGCGGCGGTCAAGGAAGAGGAATACGCGGAATTTATGAAAGTGATTTCGCCGTGGGAACGCGAACATTTATTGTTGCATGTTTAACGCGAACGCATCATGACCGCCATATTTGAAATGCGTAATGCGCCTACGGAAAAACCGCAATACGACACCCAAAAAATTCAGGCGCAAGACGCCGCGCATTATCTGCATCCGTTCACCGACTTCAAAGCCCTAGCTGCGAAAGGCTCGCGCGTGATGGTGCGCGGCGATGGCATTTACGTGTGGGATTCCGAGGGCAATAAACTCATCGATGGCATGTCGGGATTATGGAATGTGAATTTGGGTTACGGCCGGCGCGAGTTGGCGGACGCGGCCTACGCGCAACTCAACACGCTGCCGTTTTACAACAGTTTTTTTCAGACGACCAATATTCCTGCAACTGAGTTGGCCGCAGCGATCGCCGACATCGCGCCGCCGCATATGAATCGCGTGTCGTTCGCCAATTCCGGCTCGGAAGCGAACGATACCATCGTGCGCATGGCGCGCCGCTACTGGGAATTGCAGGGGCAGCCGCAGCGCAGCGTGATCATCGGCCGCAATAACGGCTATCACGGCAGCACCATGGCGGGCGCGTCGCTCGGCGGCATGGCGGGCATGCACGCCCAAGGCGGCTTGCCGATTCCCGGTATCGTACATATTGAGCAGCCGTATTTTTACGAGCTCGGCGGCAAATTATCAGAAGCGGATTTCGGCATCAAAGCCGCCGGTTGGCTGGAAGAAAAAATTCTCGAAGTGGGGCGGGACAAAGTCGCCGCGTTCATCGGCGAGCCGGTGCAGGGCGCGGGCGGTGTGATCATTCCGCCAAAAACCTACTGGCCGGAAATTCAGCGAATTTGCGACAAACATGGAATATTGCTGATTTCCGACGAAGTGATTTGCGGCTTCGGGCGCTTGGGGCGTTGGTTCGGTTGCGAATATTTTGGCACCAAGCCGGACTTCATCACCTTCGCCAAAGGCGTGACTTCGGGCTACATTCCGCTCGGCGGCGTCATCGTCAGCGATCGCGTCGCCGAGGTGTTGATCGAAAAAGGCGGCGAGTTCAACCACGGTTACACCTATTCCGGCCATCCGGTCGCGTGCGCGGTGGGCTTGGAAAGTATTCGAATTTTTAAAGCCGAAAAAATTATTGCCAAAGTTGCTAAAGAAACCGCGCCGTACTTGGCGGATCAATTCCACAGCTTGGCGGATCATCCGATCGTCGGCCGCACCGAAGTGCTTGGCATGATGGCCGGCTTAGTGTTGGCGAAAGATAAGGCAAAAAAAATCGGCTTCGCTCCCGATGCGGCGGTCGGCATGATCTGCCGCGGCTTTTGTTTTCGCGAGGGCGTGATCATGCGCGCCGTCGGCGATCGCATGATCATCGCACCGCCGCTGATAATCAGCAAAGCCGAGATCGACGCGATGATTGCGCTGATTCGCCGCTGTCTGGACTTGACCTACGAGGAAGTGAAATTCCGCAATTTGCTGGCGTGAAAATAAAGGGTAGGGTAAGCTTTCGCCTAGGACAAACTTTGAATTTTCGATTTTATAGATGCACCGAAAACGTTCGTTTATGCGTTTGTTTGGTCTTAGAAGAGTGCATTGCCAGAAACTGCGCGGATAGTGGCTCCCAGCGATGCATCGCTGCAGAGCCGCACGGATGCTGCCTCGCAGGGCAAGGGGTTTTTGAAACTCATTTCAGTGAGGCGTCCCCCTAAAATCGGCAATGTGCGTTACGTTTATTTTTATCCGCTTGGAGGATTGTAAAAATGACATGCCGTTCGATTAAAACCATTGCCGTCGCATTTGCCGCGCTGTTTGCGTTTGGTGCGGGCCCGGCCGTCGCAGAAGAAGCAAAAGTCCTGAACGTCTACAACTGGGCCGATTATCTGCCCGATGGTCTCTTAGAAAATTTCACCAAGGAAACTGGCATCAAGGTGCGCTATGATACCTTCGATACCAATGAAATCGTTCACGCTAAATTAATCGCCGGCCGCACCGGTTACGATATTGTCGTGCCGTCGGCGAACTGGGCGGCGCTGCACATTCAAGCGGGCTTGTTTCAAAAGCTCGATAAATCCAAATTACCGAATCTGAAAAACACCGATCCGGTGATGATGAAATTGCTCTCCCTGGCGGATCCCGGCAACCAGCATTTGGTGAATTGGGCGTGGGGATTTGTCACGTTGGGAATTAATACCGGTAAAGTGAAAGCCGCGCTGGGTAGCGAGCCGATGCCGGCGAATGCTTGGTCGCTGATTTTCGATCCGAAATATGCCAGCAAGCTCAAATCCTGCGGCATCAGCATGCTCGATTCGGCGACCGATGTGATTCCGGCCGCGTTGCATTATCTCGGCAAGCCGGCTTACAGCACGAACCAGGCCGATTACGCCGAGGCCACTAAACTGATGCGCACGATTCGCCCGAACATCAAAATCTTCAGCTCCGGCATTAACGATCTGGCCAGCGGCGGCCTGTGTATGGCGCTGGGTTATTCCGGCGACATGAATATCGCCGCGAAGCGCGCGAAAGAAGGCAAGACCGGGCAAAACATCGAAACGCTCGTGCCGAGCACCGGCGGTCTGTTGTTCTACGACAACATGGCTATTCCGGCCGACGCCGAGCATCCGAATAACGCGCATATTTTCATCAACTACGTTTTGCGTCCGGAAGTGGCGGCGAGCATTTCCAATAAGATGAGTTATGCGACGATGAATGCGGCGGCGACAGCGCTGGTCGATAAAGAAATCACCGCTAACTCATCGATTTTCTTATCGGACGACACCAAGAAAAAAATGGTCGCGCAAGGCGTTACGACTAACGACATGCGCCGCGTGATGACGCGTTCATTCACCACATTTAAAACTGGTTTGTAATTCGAATGATCTAGACCTATCCGGGCCGGCCTGACGATGCGCAGGTCGGTTCCGTAACAACAACAGGGCCATTGATGGAAAACAAATCTCCTGACAAGTCCGCCGGCAACGACGCCGAATTTCTTCGCATCGAAAACATCACCAAAAGTTGGGGCGCGGTCACTGCGGTCGATCGCGTTTCGCTCACTATCGCCAAGGGCGAGTTGTTCGCCTTGCTCGGCAGCTCGGGCTGCGGCAAATCGACTTTACTGCGAATGTTGGCCGGGTTTGAGGCGCCTACTTCCGGTAAGATTTTTCTCGACGGTAAAGACATCACCGATGTACCGCCCTACGAGCGGCCGATCAATATGATGTTCCAGTCCTACGCGCTGTTTCCGCACATGAGCGTGTGGGAAAATGTCGCGTTCGGCTTAAAGCGCGACGGCCTGCCGAAGGATCAAATAGAAAGCCGCGTCGAGAACATGCTGCAATTGGTGCAGCTTAAACCCTATGCCAAACGCAAGCCGCATCAACTGTCCGGCGGCCAGCAACAGCGCGTCGCACTCGCGCGCTGCATGGCGAAGCGGCCGCAACTGGTGTTACTCGACGAGCCGCTCGGCGCGCTCGACAAAAAACTCCGCGAGCAAACGCAGCTTGAAGTCGTGAATATTTTGGAGCAAGTCGGCTTGACCTGCGTCATGGTCACACACGATCAGCAAGAAGCGATG
>JANOGO010000041.1:0-5670 GCA_031406045.1 Pseudomonadota bacterium | reverse complement strand
AAAGAGTGCGCCTTGCCGTTTTGATTTTGAGGAATAACTTAGTTAATGAAAATTACTGAGCTTGGATTAAACAGCGCGTAGTTGCGCGCGATCGAAGATGAAGGTTATACCGAGCCGACGCAGATTCAAGCGGAGGCGATTCCGGTGGTGATGGCGGGTCGCGATGTGATGGCCGGCGCGCAGACCGGCACCGGCAAGACCGCGGCGTTTACGCTCCCCCTCCTCCAGTTATTGCTGATCCACGCAAACACCAGTTTTTCGCCGGCGCGCCATCCGGTGCGCGCGCTGATTTTGGTGCCGACGCGCGAGCTCGCGGTGCAAGTGGAAGAAAGTGTGCGCGCCTACGGCCGCCACGTGGCCTTGCGCTCGACCAAGGTGTACGGCGGCATGGACATGCAAGGGCAAACCGATACGTTGCGCCGCGGCGTAGAAATACTGGTCGCGACGCCGGGCCGTTTGCTCGATCACGTCGGGCAAAAAAATGTCAATCTCGGCACCACGGAAATTTTGATTTTGGATGAAGCCGATCGCATGCTCGACATGGGCTTTATGCCGGACATTAGGCGCATCATCGATTTGCTGCCGAAAGAGCGGCAGAATTTGTTGTTCTCGGCGACGTTTCCCGACGAAGTTAAAAAACTCGCTAATGCGATCTTGACCGATCCGGTAACGATTCAAGTGGCGAAACGCAACAGCACGGCGGAGACGATCACACAATCGATTTATCGCGTGCCGTCGATGAAAAAACGCGAGTTGCTGACGGAAATCCTAAAACGCAAAGCGGATACGCAAGCGATTGTGTTCACCAATACCAAAACCGGCGCGAGCCGCTTGGCGCGCGAGTTGGAAAAATCCGGTTTAGCTGCGAGCGCAATTCACAGCGATAAGTCGCAACAGGAACGCTTGCAAACCTTAAGTGATTTCAAAACCGGCGGCGTGAAAATTTTGGTCGCGACCGACATCGCGGCGCGTGGCTTAGACATCGAAGAATTGCCGTTCGTGATTAACTACGACATTCCGTTCGCGGCGGAAGATTACATTCATCGCGTCGGCCGCACCGGCCGAGCCGGTAGCGAAGGCACAGCGATTTCGCTGATGTCGCCGGACGAAGAACGCCTGGTCGCCGATATCGAAAAACTCGTCAAACGCTCGATCGAAAGGTTGGACTATCGCCCCGCGCCGCCGCCGGAGCGCGAGTATGCGCGTGTGGGCGCGACGCCAAATCAAGTTGTTCGCGACGTCGTGTCGAGTAGCGCATTGCTGAGCACGGTCGAGCGCAATAAAGCCTCGAGCAGCCAAACCGAGCGGATGGTCAGCTCACGACCCGCACCGCGCAAAGAAATTGCCGCGTTGCTCGGCGGCCTGAAAAAAGTATCGCAAGGCACCTAACCTCGCATGCGTTGGCTTTTACCGCTGCCTTTCCTAATTGCGAGCCAAGGCACTATCGCGCAAGACTGGACGCCGATCCAAACCGGCGCGCCGAATATCGAATTTTCCATCGACTTTTCTTCTGTTGAACGAGAAGACGATCTGGTGATTTTCAAAGAGCGGATTATTTACAATTCCGCTGATAAAATCGATCCTGCCAGCGGGATGTCGATCAAAGAAAAATTAGTTCGCCGCGTGATGAATTGCGAACGCAAAACCCAAGGTATGCTGTCCGGCAGCATGCGTAACGAGTCGGGCGTTCTAATCGAAATGGTGACTTTCGATCGCAGCCAATTGGTGATGGCTCCGATTCCGCCGGACACGCTGGCGGCGCATGAACTCGAGCTGGTTTGTAAAAAACCCCCAGTCCCCACCGCAAAATAACTTCGGTGCTTCACGGCAGTTCAGCCGTTTCGCGTTCTTTGTTACAATCCAGTTTAGTTTCACGAACGTAACCGTGAATCAGGTGCCCGCATAAGCGTAGGGTGCCCATATCAAATAACAGGGGATGCGTAATGAATACACTCACACGAGGTCTAGTCTGGCTGGGAATCGCAATTGTCGGCGCGTCCGCGATTGGCGGCATTGCGCTGCACCGCGGCGAATCGATCAACGCCATGTGGTTCGTCGTCGCAGCGGTCTGCACCTATCTGATCGGCTATCGCTTTTACAGCGCGTGGATCATGGCGAAAGTGTTGATGCCGGACGCCACGCGCGCCACACCCGCAGAGCGCTTCAACAACGGCCGTGATTACATACCGACCAATCGTTGGGTAGTATTCGGCCATCACTTTGCGGCAATCGCCGGCCCCGGCCCGTTAATCGGGCCCACGCTTGCCGCGCAATTCGGTTACTTGCCGGGCACCTTGTGGATTCTGGTCGGCGCGGTAATCGGCGGCTGCGTGCAAGATATGGTAATCATGTTTTTGTCGACGCGCCGCAACGGCAAAAGCCTCGGCAAAATGGCGCGCGACGAGCTGGGTCCGATCGGCGGCTTCGCAGCGTTAATCGGCACATTGGCGATCATCATCATCCTTATCGCCGTGCTGGGATTGGTTATCGTCAACGCGATGAAACATAGCCCGTGGGCGACTTCAACAGTGTTCGCCACCATTCCGATTGCCATTTTAATCGGCGTCTACATGCGCAACATTCGCCCCGGCCGGGTGCTGGAAGCGTCGTTGATCGGCGTTGCGCTGCTGCTTTTTTCCGTCGTCGGCGGCGGCTGGATCGATCATCATCCGACCTTGCGCACCTGGTTCGATTACAACGATACCGGCATCGCGTGGTTCGTCATCATTTACGGTTTTGCCGCAGCGATTTTGCCGGTGTGGTTGCTGCTTGCGCCGCGCGATTATCTGTCGACCTTTATGAAACTCGGCACGATTTTCTTGCTTGCCATTGCGATTTTGTTTTTGCAGCCAGAAATCAAAATGCCGGCCATCACGCAATTCATCGACGGCACCGGCCCGGTGTTCGCCGGTAAGTTATTTCCGTTCGTGTTTATCACCATCGCCTGCGGCGCGATCTCTGGTTTCCATTCGTTGGTCTCAAGCGGCACAACGCCCAAACTTATATCAAATGAAATAGATATTCGCATGATCGGCTACGGCTCGATGGCGCTGGAATCCCTGGTCGGCATTATGGCGATGATCTCCGCCTGCGTGCTCGATCCCGGCGTGTATTTCGCGATCAACAGCCCGGCGGGCATTGTCGGAAAAGAGGCGGCCGACGCCGTCGCGCTGATTTCCTCCTGGGGTTTCCCGGTCACGGTCGAACAAATGAAATCCCTGGCAGAGCAAATGGGTGAAAGTACCTTGTTTGCCCGCACCGGCGGCGCACCGTCGCTAGCAGTCGGCATGGCGACGATATTCAGCAGCGCATTCGGTCAAGGGATGCTCGCCGTCTGGTATCACTTCGCAATTATGTTCGAAGCGGTGTTCATTCTAACTACGCTGGACGCCGGGACTCGCGTCGCTCGCTTCATGCTGCAAGACCTCCTAGGCCACATCTACAAGCCACTAGGCGAAACGTCTTCGTGGACGTCTAGCCTCTTTGCCAGTGTACTAATCGTCGCCGCCTGGGGGTATTTTTTAATCATGGGCGTGCTCGATCCCAACGGCGGCGTCTATATTCTTTGGCCGCTATTCGGTATCTCGAATCAGATGTTAGCGGGAATAGCATTGACGGTCGCAACGGGGATATTGATAAAATCCGGCAAACTGAAATATGCCTGGGTAACCGGTTTGCCGCTTACCTGGCTGGCCATTTGTACCACCGCAGCCGCCTACGAAAAAGTCTTTAGCGCCAATCCTAAAATCGGATTCTTTGCCGGCGCCAATGACTTGGCAATGAAGCTGGCAAATGGCGTGTTGCCACCGGAAAAAGCCGCCATTGCACCAAAGCTGATTTTCAATCAGCAGCTTGATGGTTGGATTGCGGCGTTCTTTCTTGTTGTCCTTTGGATCATCATATTCGATATGCTGCGCGTGTCATTCCGGCACTTGAATGGGTTATCAGTACCGCCAATATCCGAAGCGCCGCACGAAAAAACCCAACTCGCCTATCAATAATCCATGGACGATAAACTGAAAAAATTGTGGGACGTGGTGCGAACGCTATCTGGGGACGATAGCTACGAGCGCTACGTCCGGCATCAGCAGCAAAATCATCCTGACGGACCGATCTTGGAGCGCAAAGCGTTCTTCGTCGTGAACCTTGAGAACAAGTGGAGTGGCGTCGCGCGATGTTGTTGAATTAGTTTAGTATGCTACAATTTCAACAAGTTACATGATTTATATAATAATTCACCGTAAACTGGGCAACATCCCAAAATAACTGGAGAGCAATAAATGCGCGCTGCCACCAGCCCAAGTTCACTCAGCACCATGAGCCCGCTTGATCGGGCCATCATTTCCAAATCCCGGCTGCTGCGAAATATCAGCTTAGAGTCCATCGACTATTTGCTCGATGCCTGCCCCGTGGTCGACTTCCCGGCGGGCTCAGAATTACTCGCACCCGGAAAACCCAACAGCAATTTGTATTTGGTGCTATCCGGTCGATTGAGCGTGCATTTGGGCGATAAATCCTACACGCCGCACGTGGTGTTCGAGGCCGGCGATTGCGCCGGTGAGATGTCGATTCTCGATGCAAAACCGGTTTCTGCATTTGTCATCTCGCAAGAAAATTGCCGGCTGATGGTGATCCGCCAAGAGACTGTTTGGGCATTGATTAACGCTTCCCACGGCGTCGCGCGCAACTTGCTGTACGTCTTGTCCGGCCGCATGCGCTACGATAATGAAGCACTGGTCAACAGCATCAAATTGCAGCGCGAATATGAGCATGTCGCCAGCACCGATGGCCTTACGGGACTGCACAATCGTCGCTGGCTTAACGATTCGTTCAAGCGCCAGTTGAATCGATGCGAACGCAACGGCCAGCCCTGCTCGATCATCATGCTCGATATCGATCATTTCAAACAAATGAATGATCGCTTCGGGCACTTGGCCGGCGATCGCGTACTGTGCACGGTTGCGCAGGTTCTGCTGAATATGCTGCGCCCAACGGATCTCGTCGCGCGTTACGGCGGCGAAGAGTTCGCGCTGTGTTTGCCGGAAACACCGCTCAAAGGCGCATGGGTCATTGCCGATCGGCTACGCAAAGCCATCGCGAATACGCCGACGCCATTCGAAGAAGGGAAACTCTTGCCGGCTGCGAATGTTTCCCTCGGTATCGCCGCCATGCAGCCGAGCCAGAGCCTGGATTCGCTGTTGTCGGCGGCCGATAGTGCCCTCTATCGCGCTAAGGCAAACGGCCGTAATTGCATCTCCGAATAGATCGTATTGGTTCGTCCCCCATCGCTTAAGTAAAACTTAAGCGATCAGGGGTACAATCTCCCTCAAATAACTTTTTTGGGGGAGACGTCGTGAATACAAATACTGCAACTTCTTTTACGCCTGAATTCGAGAAGGCGACTTACAACAAACTTTTCTGGCGGTTAATCCCGTTTCTGTTCGTGCTCTACGTGATCGCTTTCTTGGATCGCGTCAATGTCAGTTTCGCCAAACTGCAAATGGGGCAGGACCTCGGCTTCAGTGACTCGGTTTACGCCCTGGGCGCAGGCATATTCTTCATCGGCTACTTCCTGTTTGAGGTGCCGAGCAACTTGATCCTGCACCGGGTCGGCGCAAAACTTTGGATTGCGCGCATCATGATATTGTGGGGCATCATCTCCGCTGCGTT
>JANOGO010000420.1:0-23274 GCA_031406045.1 Pseudomonadota bacterium | reverse complement strand
CGGGTTCTCGACCGAGCATACGCGGCGTATGCAGGTCGTCGGGGTGTTCGGCAAGGTCTTGTCCCCTCGGCAATGCCAGATCGTAGCGTGTGGTCCCGCCGCAGCGAGCCGGCAAAGGACGCCCACGCCCCCGATGGCTGGATCATGCGCAGTTATCTCGCGGCGATGCAATGGTGTTTAAAACATCGTTTGATTACGGTGATCGCGTCGGCGGCTTTTTTTATCGGCTCGATTCAACTGATCGGCTTGCTGCCGAAGGGATTCGTGCCGCCGTCCGATCGCGGTCAGACGCAAATCAATATCGAATTGCCGCCGGGCAGCACGCTGAAAGAAACCTGGGACACCGCCGAAATGGTGCGCCAACGCGCCGCGCAAGTCCCCGGCGTGTTACATATTTTTAGCTCGGTCGGTGGTGGTTCGAGCGGCGATACGTTCGCGCCGGGAACGCCTGCCGAGGCGCGCCGCGCGGTGCTGACGCTCGCATTAGTGCATCGCAACGATCGTAAAGAATCGCTGCAAGATATCGAAAATATGATCCGCGCCAAGCTCGCCGATGTGCCGGGCGCGCGTTTTAATGTCGGGCCGCCCGACACCGGGGTGAAGATGCAGATCGTGTTGCGCAGCGAAGATCCCGCGGCGTTAGCTGAGGCAACCCGCACGGCGGTACGCGATTTGCGCACGTTGCAGGGCGTCGGCAATGTGAACTCCGGCGCATCGTTAACGCGCCCGGAAATTATTGTGCGGCCGGATTCGGCGCGCGCGGCAGATTTGGGCGTGACCGCGCAAAGCATCGGCGAAACGATCCGCGTTGCTACCGCGGGTGATTACGATACCGAGCTATCCAAATTGAATTTAAGCGAACGGCAAATTCCGATTCGAGTGAAATTACCGGACGCAGTGCGCGCCGATCTCGCGCAATTGGAACGTCTTACCGTGCCGGGAAAAAACGGTCCGGTATTTCTTGGAACGGTAGCGTCGCTCGCCATCGAGTCGGGCCCGGCGCAAGTCGATCGCCTGAATCGCAGCCGCAATGTCACCATCGACGTTGAGCTCGGCAGCCGCCAATTAGGCGAGGCGTACGCGGAGGCGATGGCCTTACCCGCGCTAAAAAATTTACCGCCCGCGGTGAAAATTGCCGAGTTGGGCGACGCGCAAGAGATGCAGGCGTTGTTCGCGAGTTTTGGTATCGCGATGTTGATCGGCGTGCTGTGTATTTATGGCGTGCTGGTGTTACTGTTCCACGATTTCATGCAACCAATCACCATCCTCGCGGCGTTGCCGTTGTCGATCGGCGGCGCGTTTGTCGCATTACTTGTAACCAACAGCGCGTTGTCGATGCCGTCGATGATCGGGCTGATCATGCTGATGGGTATCGTAACGAAAAATTCTATTTTGCTGGTGGAGTACGCCATCGTCGAACGCCGTAAAGGCGTGTCGCGCTTTGATGCGTTGGTCGATGCGTGTCACAAACGCTCGCGGCCGATTGTGATGACGACCATCGCGATGGGCGCCGGCATGTTGCCGTTGGCGCTGGGTTTCGGGGCTGACCCAAGCTTTCGCTCGCCGATGGCCATCGCCGTGATCGGTGGATTGATCACGTCAACTTTGTTGAGTTTATTAGTGGTGCCGGTGGTGTTTACCTACATCGACGACGCTGAACACTGGCTCGGCCGATTGACCGCGTGGATCAGGCGATCCCCTGCGGTCGTCACCGACGCAAAATAAATTTACTGCGCCGCTTCAGCCTTTTTCTTTTGCGCATCGCGCAAGAAAACGACAATCGCTTTGACTTCGTCGCCATTCAATTTATCGTTAAATGCACCCATTGCCGTGTTGGGGATGCCGTCGGAAATATTGCGCGCAATGGCATCGTCGGTTTCGCCGTGTTTGAACTTGCCGCAAATCAAGCACGGCGCACGCGCACCTTTACCGCCGGCGCCGTGACAAAAGCCGCCGCATTTTTCACCGAAGCGTTCCTTGCCGAGTTCGATGGTCGCTGCATCATCTGCCGCGATGGACGGGATTGAGAACATCGCAAGCGCGAACAGCAGCGCCGCACATAAAGCGGACAATGCGGAAAATTTAGATTGGATCTTTAACGACATGATGAAACCTTTTGTTAGGTGATTGCTTGGAATCATACCCGTGCGACGCGCCGGGCGCTAGACGATTTGCCTATGTTGAACGTTGTATTTCCGCTAAAGTTGACAGCTTGGCGAGGGTCGTGCGATTCGATTTTCAAAATGACTTTGTCGTCGGCGAGGGAAAACTAAAAAAGCATTTTACGCGAGGGCATCGCCAGAAGCCGCATGCAGCTTGCCTCGTGGCATGGCATGTCTGGAACGCCACTATTCATGCGGCGTTTGAGCCGCATGGCAGCGCGAAGAAATGATTGACGCGCGCGAGCCAAGTTCCATACTGCGCCCTTGGCGAAAAACGCTGTCCGCTCAATTTTTTAATGGAGGTAGATCGATGCAACGTTGCCATCAGCAGTTCTTCATTTGTTTACTTGCGGGATTTGTCGTGTCGGCTCAAGGACAAGACCAATACACGAAAGATAAGGCCGGCGCTAAAGATCATCCGCTGATCAGCCGTTACCAAGGGGCAACGCTGTTTAACTACGGCGTGCAAAACTTTACGCAGCTTGAAACGGTCGAGGGTAAACTCATCGCGGATAACAATACGCGTAAACCAGAGAAATCCCGCACGATCGAGGGTACGGTTTCCAGTTATTTCTACTTTGCGCCAAAAGACCGTTCGCCGTTGGAAGTATTTCGAAACTATCAAGCAAGCTTCGCTAAGTCCGGTTTCAAGATGCTTTATATGTGTGAGGCGAAAAAGTGCGAGGCGGAAAATATCGTGGATTTTGCGAATGAAAACTCAGGCAAGTCTGCGACCTGGAAAGATGGATATTCTCCAACCTCAGCGACCAATGCCCGCGGCGACACGCTGACTTATTTTATTTCCGGCGAGCTCACGCGCGACAAAGGTAACGCCTACGTTCAACTCTGGGTGTTAGAGCCCGGATCCTCGCAAGATGGCCACGCGCCGATCTTTATGCAGATTGTCGAAATGAAAGCGATGGAAACCGGCAAAGTCACCGTCGATGCCAATGCGATGAATAAAGGTTTGGACGCCGACGGCAAAATCGCGCTTTACGGGATCTACTTCGATACCGGCAAGGCGATCATCAAGCCGGAATCGAAAGCGCAATTAGATGAGATGGCAAAATTGCTGGCGGCGAATGCGAAGCTGAGCGTGTTCATCGTCGGCCACACCGACAATCAAGGCAATTTTGCGCAAAATGTCATACTCGCCAAACAACGCGCCGAAGCCGTAAAAAAAGCGCTCGTCGCCGATTATAAAATCGACGCCAAACGGCTTGACGCGCAAGGTGTCGCGAATCTCGCGCCGCTTGCGGCGAACGATAGCGATGCGGGACGGGCAAAGAATCGGCGCGTCGAACTGGTCAAACAGTAATTTGTTGGGCCTCGTTAGGGCAGACATCAAAGCTGCCCTGACGATTGGAAGTGAAAGATGTAATTGTCCTACGGCGTTTCAGCAGATTAAGTTCAGACACGAATGTCGAGCATTAAGTCTGTGCGCCTAGCTTAGATTTGCGTTAATTTGGTGCGTTGTGCCAACTCGTTTCACACCCAACTGTTCTTTCTCGCACTGGTAACAAGCAGATTCGAAGTCGATCCTAGCGATGGCATAAATGTTGCTCATGCATCCGTATCAATGTTTCTTCATGAATCGAATGCATGCTTCGAGTAATGGTAATCGATGAGTCGGCAGAGCGCGCCGACCTGCTCCGTCAAGGGCTGCGCGATGCCGATCATATTGTCGTGGCGACACTGGACAGCACCTTGGATATTCTCGAGCAGGTTGAACGCACCCAACCCGATGTCATCGTCATCGGTGTCGATTCGCCGGACCGCGATAGCTTGGAACATATTTGTGTGGTGAGCCAAAATCGACCGAAGCCGATTGTGATGTTCACGCAAGAGCGTAACGCGGACACGATCCAGGCCGCTGTTCACGCGGGTGTTACTGCGTATATTGTCGATGGCTTGGAAAGTTCGCGCGTGCGCTCGATCTTAGATGTGGCGGTGGCGCGATTCAATCAGTTTCACGCATTGCAAACGGAATTGGCGCAAACCAAAGCGGAGATCGGCGAGCGCAAGGTGGTCGAGCGCGCCAAGGGATTGTTAATGAAACAGCGCGATTGGGATGAAGACACGGCGTTTCGCGCTCTGCGCAAGATGGCGATGGATCGAAATATTCGTTTGGCCGAAGCGGCCGAACAGGTGATCGCGGTGACGAAATTGCTTAACTAAGCAGTGTATTTTTCAGGCGCAACCTAAAGGCGGGTTGCGGCTAGTTTAACCCTGGGCTAGAGAAGGTCCGCAATGGATAACGGCGTCCAACTCGAAGCGAACAACGCTTCGGCTTGGACGCTTTTTTATTTCTTAGAAGAGGACGATATGTCGAATAGCAAAACCGAAACACTAGTTGAAGTCACCGCACAAGCAACGTCGCGCCGAAAATTCCTCAGGCAGTCGACGCTGCTGACCGGCGCCGCCGTGATGGGGTTGGTGCCGCCCGCGATTCGCCAGGGCGCCTGGGCCGCGGGTTCCGACGCACCGGAAAAGACCGAGGTCAAAATCGGCTTTATTCCATTGACGGATTGCGCGTCGGTGGTGATCGCTTCGGTGATGAAGTTTGACGAGAAATACGGCATTAAGATTATTCCGAGCAAAGAAGCGTCCTGGGCGGCGGTGCGCGACAAATTGGTCAATGGCGAAATCGATGCTGCCCACGTGTTATACGGCCTGATCTATGGCGTGCAGATGGGCATCGGTGGGCCTAAGAAAGACAAGTCGGTGTTGATGACTATTAATAACAACGGCCAAGCAATCACTCTCTCGAACCAGCTTAAGGATAAGGGCGTTACGACCGGTGAAGCGCTAAAGAAACTGGTTGACGCGGAAAAGCGCGACTACACCTTCGCGCAAACTTTCCCGACCGGTACCCACGCGATGTGGCTGTATTACTGGCTCGGCGCCAATGGCATTAATCCGATCAACGATGTTAAAACCATCACGGTACCACCGCCGCAAATGGCGAATATGCGCGTGGGCAACATGGATGGTTACTGTGTCGGCGAGCCATGGAATGCGCGCGCGATCTACGAAAAGATCGGCTTTACCGTGACCACGACGCAGGACATCTGGAAAGATCATCCGGAAAAAGTAGTTGGCACCACCGCCGATTTCACCAGTAAATATCCGAACACTACGCGCGCCATGATCATGGCGCTGCTTGAAGCGGCGCGCTATATCGATACGCAAGCGAATCGTTCCAAAGTCGCGAAGATCATTGCCGAGAAATCCTACGTCAATACCACTGAAGACGTCATCGAGCAGCGCTTCCTCGGCAACTATGAAAATGGCCTCGGCAAGAAATGGAAAGATGAGAACTACATGAAGTTTTACAACGACGGCATGGCATCGTTCCCGTGGCTGTCCGACGGCATGTGGTTTATGACGCAGCACCGTCGCTGGGGTTTGCTGAAAGAAGATCCGGATTATTTGGCGATCGCGAAAAAAGTGAATCAGATCGAGTTGTACAAAGAAGCGGCTGCCCAAGTCAAAGTGCCGCTACCGAAGGAACCTTTCCGCACGTCGAAATTAATTGACGGCGTGGTTTGGGATCCTAAAGATCCGAAAAAATACGCAGGCGGTTTTGCCGTGAAAGCGTAGACCAAGCGAATGTCCGAATCATCTATCAAGGAAAACAAATATGACTGCCGCCTCGACTTCATTTCGATCGCTGACTACCATTGACGCCGATGTGAAAGCCGTGGTGAAACCCGCGGAAATCGCAGCAAATGATTCCGTGGTAATCAATGCGGAAGTCAAACCCAAGTCGCGGTCAGCTAAGGTCAACACCGAACTGGCGCGTCGCATCGTCGCGCCGATTCTTGGCCTGGTGATTTTCATCGCGTTGTGGGGCGCCGTGTCGC
Organism: Pseudomonadota bacterium; assembly: GCA_031406045.1. Lineage (GTDB taxonomy): Bacteria > Pseudomonadota > Gammaproteobacteria > Burkholderiales > JALYOK01 > JALYOK01. Next base: position 17,246 of record JANOGO010000420.1, on the reverse strand, counting down.
AGTTAGGGCAGAGCCTGCCCGGTCCGGTTAAAACGTGGCATTCCGCCGTCGACGTCTTCAGCGATCCGTTTTATCGCAATGGGCCGAACGATCAGGGCATCGGCTGGAACGTGCTTGCGTCTTTGCAGCGAGTCGGCATCGGGTTTGGCTTGGCGGCGTTGATCGGTATTCCGCTCGGGTTCATGTTGGGGCGGTTTCGTTTTCTCAACGATATGTTGGCGCCGATTATTTCCTTGCTTCGGCCGGTGTCACCGCTAGCGTGGCTACCGATTGGCTTATTGGTCTTCAAGGCGGCGAATCCGGCGGCGATTTGGGTCATTTTTATTTCCAGCATTTGGCCGATGATAATCAACACCGCGGTCGGCGTCACGCGCATTCCACCGGATTATTTAAATGTCGCGAAGGTGCTCAACTTATCGGAATGGAAAGTGTTTACCAAAATACTTTTTCCGGCGGTGTTGCCGTACATGATGACCGGCGTCCGGTTGTCGATGGGTGTGGCGTGGCTGGTGATCGTCGCCGCGGAAATGCTGACCGGCGGCGTGGGCTTAGGGTTTTGGGTGTGGGACGAATGGAACAATTTAAATGTTGAACACATCATCATCGCGATTTTCATCGTCGGCATTGTTGGGTTGTTGCTGGAGCAAGTTTTGCTGCTTGTCGCACGGGGTTTTAATTACGAATAGTTTCTTTTAACTCTAATAACATAGGAAAAACCATGAAGTCTCTGCAGATTTTTCGAGTCTCGTTGCTGGGTTGTATTTTTGCTTTAGCACCATTTTTTCCGGCTGGGGTATTCGCCGCCGAAGAAAAAAAAGAGGCCGCCGGCATTATTGAGGCGGTAACGGGCGGCAAGTTGTTATTGAACCTACGTCCCCGTTACGAACACGTCGACCTCGCCACCAAGCCCGAGAACGCCGAAGCTTTCACCCTGCGCAGCCTAGTCGGCTGGGAAACTAAACCCTACTACGGCGTCGGCATCACCGTCCAAGCCATCAACGTTGCCCACATCACCGACGACTTCAACGATGATCCCGCTCAAAACGCCGCTTCACCCTATCCGTTGGTTCCCGATCCCGACGATACCGACTTCAACCAAGTTTATTTGGATTACACCGGCTTGCCCAACACCCGCTTGCGGCTCGGCAAGCAATCCATCAAGCTGGACAACGTCCGCTTTATCGGCAACGTCGAATTCCGCCAAGTCATGCAAGTGTTCAACGGACTCACGGTCGAAAATAAAAGTCTGCCTAATACCGAGCTCTATTTTGCCCACCTCGTCCGCGTCAAGAGCATCTTTGCCTTGCAACGCCAAGCCAAGATCGAGATTTTGCGCGGGGTCTATAAGTTCACCCCCAACGACGCCCTGATCGGCTACGCCTACTTCCAAGACGATCCCAAGCTCGCCGGCGCCGCGGCCAACGTCACGGACCTCTCCAACCGCATCATCGGCATCCGTGCCGATGGCGCGCATCCGTTCGGCGAGAAGTTTAAGCTCCTTTACACCGCTGAGTACGCCAAACAAAACGACTATGCCGACGGCGACGACAAAATCGATGCCGACTACCTGCGTATCGGGATCGGCCCGAAGTGGGGCGACTGGTTTCTCCGCCTCGACTACGAAAAACTTGCCAGTAACAACGGCGACTACGCGTTCCAGACACCGCTGGGCACCAATCACTTATTTCAAGGCTGGGCCGATCATTTCTTAACCACTCCGCGCCAGGGGACCAAAGACACCTTCGTCACCGCCGGGGGCAAGATCGGCAAGGCGACCTTGCTTGCCGAATACCATCGTTACAAGTCCGATATCGGCGGCATTAACTTTGGCGATGAGATCGACTTTAGTCTGACCTACCCGTTCACCAAGCAACTCAGCGGCAAAATCGAGTACGCCGGATTCAACGAGAAAGATGTCCTCGTCGGCGCCGCTCGCAAAGCCGATCTGACTAAAACTTGGGTTACTTTGTTGTTCAATTTTTAGAGCGGAGGGTTAAATGAATAAGTACGTGCAAGTTCAAGACGTCGACATGGCCTTCGATACAAAGCGGGGCACATTCGTTGCGCTGAGCGGCGTTAACTTGGCGATCGAGCAAGGTGAGTTCGTCGCGCTGATCGGACATTCCGGTTGCGGTAAATCAACGCTGCTCAATCTTATTGCCGGATTATTGCAGCCGAGTTCCGGGTGGATATTTTGCGCGGGACGAGAAATCGCCGGGCCGGGGCCGGAGCGTGCGGTGGTGTTTCAGAACCATTCGTTGCTGCCTTGGCTCACTTGTTTCGGTAACGTTCATCTCGCTGCGGAGCGAGTGTTCAGCGAAACCGAGTCGAAGCAAGCGGTTAACGATCGTACCCATGCCGTGCTCAAATTAGTCGGATTAACGCATGCGGAAAATAAGCATCCGCATGAAATCTCCGGCGGCATGAAACAGCGAGTCGGCATCGCACGCGCACTGGTGATGCAACCACAAGTTCTACTGTTGGATGAGCCTTTCGGCGCGCTGGATGCATTGACGCGCGCGCATTTGCAAGACGAGTTGATGCGCATCGTGTACGAGGCAAAGAGCACGGTTGTCATGGTGACGCATGACGTTGATGAAGCGGTGCTATTGGCCGATCGGGTCGTCATGATGACGAACGGCCCGGCAGCGCAGATCGGCGAAATTTTACGCGTCGATCTGCCGCGGCCGCGAGAAAGATTAGTCCTGGCGCATGAAGCAAAATATCATGAGTTGCGTTCAGCGGTGCTGGAGTTTCTTTATCAAAAGCAATCGCGGCCCACCGCTGAAGCGGCTTAGCGCTAACGAAAAAACTCGGAAGACAATGATTACCCGGCGAATGCCAGGCTGCGTGTTGCGGGAATGTAGAGCGGTCGCTGCGGCCACCGCCCTACACGTAATTCGGCGCTACGAAATGCGACGACGTAGGTAAGCCAGTACGAGAAGGCTTAAGCCGATCAAGGCGAGAGACCCTGGCTCGGATACCGGCGTGGTGCTTCGTGCGCCGCCGTAAGTCAAATCATCGACGGTGAATCCGGCATTGTTATTATTCACGATCGAAACGAATTTGATGTCAGCCGCGCTGCGCTCAAACCCGACGAAATTCCCCGCACTACCAGCCACCGATTCTAATGAACTACCGGTGCTGTCGAACGCCGTCATCGTGACATTGCCCAGCGAGGGATTTAACCAAACGCCGACCCGGGCCTGCAAGGTGTTGATGAAGACGATTTCGATGAATTGATCCAGATCAAGATTTTCGGTATTGATTTCCAAGCTGCCGACAAGGTTGTTTCCCGAATGTGCATCAGTGCCGAGATCGCCGTCCAAAAACAGTAACGCAGTGGGTGTACCCGGGTTGCCGGCCGGATTATTGAAACTTCCTCCGCCGCTGTGTAATAACAAGCCGGGAATATCCAAACTCAATTGGGCAGCCGCAGGAACGTTAGTGCTGCTGTCCAGCGCATTGGTGTAGGAGTTCAGTACCAGCGGCGTCATGCCAGCAATGTTTTCGAAATTCTGCAACGTCGCGCCGGTCGCGAACGTGTTGTAGATGTTGATATCGTTAGTATTGATCGGCGTCGCCATGCTCGCGCTCGACAGAGCCAGAGCCGACACGGCCAGTGAAAGACGTGAAGTTTGCTTAAATGATTTCATAGAGCCCTCTTATCTATTCGTTCATATTGCGTTATTGTTGACCTGTCGCTGGTGCGGTATGTGCTTGGTCAGTGGCCACAATACTGCTGCGATTTATTCTTGTCAATGCAAAACAAGCAAGGCTGGGAGCCGCTCGCAGACTGCCTTGCGGCGAGGCATGGCCTGGAAGGCAATACCCAAGCGCCTCCTGGCGCGGTGCTTAAGAACTATTCGTAGCGCAACGCCTCGACGGGCCTGAGCTTTGCAGCGCGGCGCGCCGGATAAAGCCCAAAGAAAATCCCGATTGCCGCCGCAACCGCGAACGCAACCAGCATTGCACGGCCGCTGAGTTCGACTTCCATGCCCAAGCCCATCGCTGCGCCGTACGCGCCCCAGGCGCCGAGCGCAACGCCGATCAAGCCGCCAAGTACGGAGATGATCACCGCTTCCAATAAAAACTGTAGCAAGATGTCCCAGCGCCGCGCGCCGATCGCCATGCGAACGCCGATTTCGCGCGTGCGTTCCGTGACCGAGACGAGCATGATGTTCATAATGCCGATGCCGCCGACCAGCAATGAGATCGAGCCGATGGCGCCGAGCATCATCGACATCGCTTGCGCGGCGGCGGATGCGGTTTGCGCGGCGGCCGTCAGATTGCGCACGGTGAAGTCGTCATCGCCACCGGGCTGAATGCGGTGACGCTGGCGTAGCAGTTGCTTTATTTCTTCTTCCGCTTCGTCCATCACCTCGGCGGATTTTGCTTGCACGCTGATGAAGCGCACCGTGCCGGGAAATGGATTGCCGAATAGTTTTCCCTGCGCGGTGGTGATCGGAACCAACACCGTATCGTCTTGATCGCGGCCATCGAAGCCTTGGCCTTTTGCTGCAAGCGTACCGGTGACGACGAACGGTAAATTTTTAATGCGGATGGTTTTGCCGATCGGATGATCGCCGCTAAAAATATTCTTAATCACGGTTTGGCCGACGATCGCGTTGCGCGTAGCGTTGCGCACATCTGCGTCGTTAAACATTTCGCCGTCTTCGATCGACCAGGAGCGCGCCACCATGTAATCCGGGGTCACGCCGGTGATTTGCGTACTCCAGTTGCTGGCCTCGAGAATGACTTGGGCGTTACCCGTATAGATGGGTGCGGACGCGGCGATCGACGGAATTTTACGGATCGCTTCCGCGTCCTTCAGCGTGACCGTCGGCGAGGTGCCCATGCCGGAACGTAAGCCGCCGGCGGAGGTAGATCCCGACAACACAATAAACAAATTACTGCCCATGGATTGCATCGAACGATTGACGCTTTGTTTAGCGCCCTCGCCGATTGCGAGCATCAGCACCACGGCGGATACGCCGATGATCATGCCGAGCATGGTCAATACCGTGCGCAGGCGATTCGCGCCGAGCGCGCGCCCAGCCTCGCCGAGGGTTACGAACGGATTCATCAATGGGTTACCGGCCCATCGTGAACGACGACGCCATCTTTAAAGCGAATCAGGCGATCGGCGAAATTCGCGATGTCTTGTTCGTGCGTCACCAAAATAATCGTTAAGCCTTGTTCGCGATTGAGCTTGCTCAATACCGCCATAATTTCATTGCTGGTTTCGCTATCGAGATTGCCGGTGGGTTCGTCGGCCAAAATGACCTTGGGAGAATTAGCGAGCGCGCGCGCGATCGCGACGCGTTGTTGCTGCCCACCCGACATCCTGCTGGGGAGCGACTGGCCGTATTTGCCCAATCCGATTTGCGTCAACAGTTGTTGCGCCCGCTCGCGCCGCTTGCGTTTACCCACGCCGGCGTATAGCAAGGGCAGCGCAACGTTATCCAGCGCCGTGACGCGTTTGAGTAGATTAAATCCCTGGAACACGAAGCCGAGCTGACTGTTACGCACATCGGCCAATTCATTCACGCTTAGTTCGGCGACGTTGCGATTGTTAAGAAAATAAGCGCCCGACGTTGGTACATCAAGGCAGCCGAGCAAATTCATGAACGTCGATTTACCGGAACCCGATGGACCCATGATGGCAACGAATTCACCGGCGGAAATATTGACGCTGACTTTGTTCAGCGCCGGTGGCGTATCGGGCGCAGCCGTCTCGTATTGTTTGCCGAGATTCTCAGTGCGAATCATGAATTCACCAAGCAATCGATTTACATCATCCGAAAGCGGAAGGGGCCTTGATCGCCAGCGCCCTTGCGTGGGGCGAGCTCGCGCGTGATCACTTCATCGCCTTCTTTGAGATCGCTGGACACGATTTCGGTGAAGAGATTATCAGCGATGCCGAGTTTGACATTAAACGGTGCCGGTTTTCCTTGAATGACTTTATAAAGCCTGGGAATACCTTCCTTGGGCGCCTGCTCGGCGTCGCTGGGCTTATAGCGTAACGCGGCATTGGCAACGCGCAGCACTTGCTCGTGGCGTTGCGTATTAATTTGTACATGGGCCGTCATACCCGGTAATAGCGTGCCTTCGCTATTGTCCGCGGCGATGACGACGTTATAGGTCACCACATTTTGTTGAATGGTTGGATTGAGGCGAATCTGCTTAACCGAGCCGGCGAAACTTTTCTCCGGAAACGTGTCGACGGAAAAACTGACCGCTTGCTGTACCTTAATCTTGCCGATATCAGCTTCGGCAACGCTGGTGTCGATTTGCATCACTTTCAAATCTTGCGCGATTTGAAATAAGGTCGGCGTCTGAAAGCTCGCCGCGACGGTCTGGCCGATATCCACGGGGCGGGCAATGACGATGCCGGAGATCGGCGAGCGAATCGTGCTGTAACGCAGGTTGGCTTCGTCACGCTCGATCTGTGCTTTCGCGACCTTGATTTGCGCTTTGGCGCCATCAAGCGTTTCAACCGCTTCATCGAGCTGCGATTGCACCACGAATCCCTTGCTGACGAGTTTACGCGCGCGCGCTTCCTTGGTTTGTGCGAGCCGGAGATTGGCCTCCACATTGGCCAAATTGGCTTGGCTTTGTTTCAGCGTGGCGCCGAGAAGCGACGGATCGAGCTCGGCGAGAACTTGGCCGGCGGTGACTTGATCGTTGAAATTGACGTGGAGCTTTTGAATCGTGCCGGAGATCTGCGTACCGACATTGACGACGACGACGGGATTCAATGTGCCGTTGGCCGTAATGGTTTGCACGATGTCGCCGCGCTCGATTTTCTCGGTTTTGAATTTCGGCGGCGGTTGGTCCGAAGGGATTTTTTTCCATAGCGCGAAACCGGCACCGCTTACCGCGAGCAACGCCACCCAGAAAATCACGCGCCACGGAATCGCGATGCGTGCCATTAAGCGTCCCATCCCGGATTACCGTTGACGCCGACGAGGGTTGGTAGGTTGAGCACGCCGGCGCTGATTTTGCGCTGGTCGCGCAGATAGCAACTCACGACATTCCAAATCGGCGGGCCGGACGCGGTTTCGTCGAGTGAAGCCCAACTTGCGACTTTGTATTTTTTATTCGCGCCGATGCTTTTCCCGTTCAGCGTCATGCGGCTGATCCGTTGTCCAATCGGCGCAGATGGCTCGAGGGAATATTGCATGCCGCCGACCCGTGTCATGTCACCACCTTGTTGCAAATAGGGATCGGGATTGAACAGATTGTCAGCCTTGTCTTCAAGAATTGCTTTGATGTCGGCACCGGTTATTTCGTTTACTTCGGTATAAGGATAAGTGATGGCAGTTTGCGCCATTAGATCTTCGCGCGTAATCGCGGAGCCGGGCAACAATGCCGTACCCCAGCGAAACCCGGCCGAGAACGCGATTTCGGCATCCATCACTTTGAGCATAGCATTCAAGATCAACTGATCGAAGCTACCGTTAAAGTTGCCGCGGCGATAGAGTAAGGTTTCGGTGGTCGCGAGTTCGCGCGTGAGTTCGGGTAAGTAGGGCTCGCGATGACGCTGAATCAGCGCTTCCATTTCCACGTCTGCCGGAATTAGATTGGCGAAAACCGGCAGCAGTCGATAGCGATATTCCGTCACTCGACCCGCCTTGACATCCAGATCCAAGACGCCGAGAAACTTGCCGTTGGAACCGGCATTCGTCACCAACGTTTTGCCGGAGCGGTTCGCGACGACGATCGGTTCCGGTGTGGCGTCGTGGGTATGGCCGCCGAAAATCACATCGATTCCGGTCACCCGCGAAGCCAGTTTGAGGTCGACGTCCATGCCGTTATGCGACAGCAAGACGATCACGCCGATTCCCTGCGCGCGTAATCCGTTCACGGTGGTTTGCAGCGATTCTTCTTGGATACCGAAGCTCCACTGCGGAATTTTGTACGCAGGATTGGCAATCGGCGTATAGGGATATGCTTGGCCAACGACCGCGACTTGCACTCCGTTGATTTCACGAACCGTATGCGATTTAAACACCGCATCGCCAAAATCGCGAGTGCTGATATTTTGGGCAAGAAAATCGATCTTACCGCGAAAATCTTTCTCGACGATTTCCATCACTCGATCGGCGCCGAGGGTGAATTCCCAATGGCCGGTCATGATATCGACGCCGAGCAGTTTCGATGCTTCGACCATATCTTGGCCGTTGCTCCACAGCGCCGTCGCCGACCCTTGCCATGAATCGCCGCCATCGAGCAACAAGGCACCGGGCCGCTCAGCGCGCAATTGTTTGACCAAGGTTGCCAGGTGGGCGAAGCCACCGACTTTGCCATAGGTCCGGGCGGCGGCGACGAAATCCAAATGGGTCAATGCATGGGCGGCACGGGAACCGGCTTTGATGCCGTAATGCTTGAGCATCGCGTCGCCGACGATATGCGGCGGCTGACCGCGATGGTTACCCAGACCCAAATTAATATTCGGTTCGCGAAAATGGCCCGGCAATAATTGCGCATGGCAATCGGTCAAGTGCAATAACGAGACGTTACCGAAGCGTGGAAATTCGTAGGGATTAGAATCGGATCGTTCGACGCCGTTGCCGTTAAGTGCGAAACCGCTGCTGCTCGCGGCTGCCAGGATCTGCAAAAACTCGCGTCGCGTTAGTCCCATCGCGCTTTACTTCCGGTAGACCGATGCTTTGAGCGGCAGACCGTTACTCAGGTAGGAGTGAAAATATTCCAAGTTATTGAATTCCTCGCCACCTTGCTCGAGCGGTGCGACGCGAATCTGTTCCAAACAACGTTTGTAACGTGCCTGGATGGTATTCAGGTTATCGCCGCCGCGAAACACCGGCCAATGAGTCGCCTGGCCGACGGTGGGCGACAGAATTTCCGTGCGCAGTATATTGCCGGCGTTTTGCATATGACACGATGCGCAGGCAAAATTCAACTGTCCACGGCGCTCGAAAAAGAATTTTTTGCCCGCTTCGTATTTTTCCAACGCGCCGGGGCTATCGACTTTGATGTTCATCTTCATGCCGTCGGAAAGCGTCCGCGCATAGGACATCAAAACGCCCATGGTTTTCATGTCGGAAATTTTCAGCGCGGGTTCTTCATTGGCGACCAGGCATTGATTAATCGCCATTTCAAAGGTCACCACTTTTCCAAGTTTTTCGTCGAACTGCGGATAATTTCCGGCGACCAACATCCCGCGGTTGGGAAAACAATCGGCAAACGTCTTACCGTTTTTGAACGGGTTTTCCCAGAGCACTTTGCCGGCTTCAACGGTCGGGCTAAACGGCGGAAATTCCATGATGCTGTCGTACTGATCTTTCGCATCGTCGCTGAGCATCAGTGCGCCGTAGACATAATCGCTCAACGGCCGGTCGGGAAATTTCTTTTTATAGAGTTCGATTAACGCAACGCGATCTTGTTCGGGATCCGTCATCGCGATCAGCGACGCCGAACTTACCGCTACGGCAAGGACGGCAATAAACGCGCCTAGTTGCAATACGAGCTTAAGCGGCATGCGGATCAACTCGGCTTGGCTTCCAGCTTCGCTTTGTCGGTGCGCTGATCGCCTTTGTTGTCGACCCACGTCACGACCAGCTCATCGCCGACCTTGGCGCCTTTCACTTTAAAACCGAGGAAAGGGTTTTTCGAGATCGACGAACCAAACTGGCCGTCGACGACGGTTTTCCCGTTCAACGTAATGGTCACTTGCTGAATGAAATGCGGTTGCGAGGCAATAACCCATTCGCCGGCGTCGTTTTTCTTACGCCCGGTTTCCATCGGATGATTCATCAGAATCTTGATATCCGCCATATCGCCCGCGACCTGTGCGCGGATTTTCATCGGATCAGCCATTTAGTTTGTTCTCCAAAAATTACTTCCAGATGGAAAGTCGCGTTCTTCCCCCACCCTTCTCCCTCGGGGAGAAGGGTGGGGACGGGGTGGCCTTAGGCCATGAGGGCCGGCGTCGTGAAGATCGCTCGCTCATGATTAACCGCAACCACCAATAGTGACCTTGACCTCTTTCGAGGCCGTGTAGTTTTTGCCACCCGCTTGCACCACCACGCGAATGTTACCGGTATCGCCCATTTTGATGCGCGTCGAAATATACGGCTCAACGCCTTCGGCGATAGCGAATTGAGCAATCAGCGGTTGCGGATTTTTGTCGGCAAAAAGATAAACCATTTGCGCGCCGGGAATTTTGCAATTAATTTCCACCGGCACGACGGCGCTATTTTCGGCGATGTCCGGCGCTTTGATCACGATGTCCTTGCTCTCACTGGCGTTTTGTACGCCCGCGCCCTTTAACGCTTCCGGCAGTGTTTTTGCGTCGAACGCAATTTTGTTCCATTCTGCCGCCAACGCTTGCAACGGCTGCAATACGCCTGCCATCGCCGCGGCACCGAGTGCCGCGCATTGAGCCAAAAATCGTCTGCGAAAATTATTCATCGTGCTTTGTTTTCCTTATAAACCGGCAATGTAATCGACTATTTTATCAATTTCGTCGTCGGTCAGAACTTTATGCTTACCGAATGGCGGCATAACGGTATCGGCATTGAACGCCGTGGCGTCCCAAACCTGCGCACGCAACCGCGCTCGATCGGGAAAACGCGCCTTCATCGCGATTAACGGCGGACCGATGTTTGCCGACGTCACCGCGGCCGGATCGCCGGGCATTTGATGGCAGGCGAGGCAATTGCCTTTTGCGGTGCTAAACGCGAGTTCTTGACCCGTGGGGACTTTTTTTTCGTCGGCACCGGCGATACTGAGCAATGCGCATCCGACCATTACACCGCAAGCGGCATGAGCGAGTTTACGAAACATAAAAGACTTAATTTGCTTTCGCCCTAGTTGATTTTTCGGCGGCAAGCTGCGCGCGCAGTTCCTTCAATCGCGCCTCGACGCTCGACTGTTGGTAATAATCGCCGTCGCCGCTACGCGCGGCGATTTCCAATTGGTCCACCGCGGCGGAAATATTGCCGATGCGAACATAGGCCTCGGCGAGCGATTGATGCTGCAATAATTTTTTGCCCTGAGCGGCGTAGGCTTTGCCTTGTAAATCATACAGGTCGGCGTCGCCGCTAGTGATAAGCAAGCGATCGGCGAGAAACGCCAATGCTTGTTTGCTGTCGTTAGTTTCAATTAACGTTTCGGCATAGCCGTAACTCAATGCTCGACTATCGCCGTAACGCTTCAGCGCTGTTTGATAAATACTAAGTGCCGCTTTGGCATCTTTCAAATCGCGCTTAATCGCCGCCGCCAGATTCTCCGTCATCGGGTTCGAGGTTTTCTTGCGCGCAAGCGCCAATGCTTTTTCCGCCGCGGGGAAATCGTTCATGCGACGTAACACGACCGCTCGGCCATAATTCGCGACGATAGCGCCGTCGACATCGGTAGCCGGCGTGTCCCGGCTCAATCCATCGAAGTAGCGTAACGCGTCTTTGGTCGGGTGGTTCAAGGCGCGAAGCTTGGCACGTACCAATTGAAAATCTAAACCATCCGGTGCTTTCTTGGCCGGTAGTTGATCGACGCGATTCTGAATATCGGCGATGCGATCACTGGTCATCGGGTGAGTGCGTAAATATTGCGGTGCGTTGGTTTCGTAGACGCGATTATTGCGCTGCAAGCGCTCAAAAAACGAGACCGCGCCGCGCGGATCGAAACCACTTTTGTTGAGGAGTTCCACGCCAGTGCGGTCCGCTTCGCGCTCGTATTCGCGCGTGTAATCTAAGCGCGATTGGATGCTCGCCGCCTGCGCGCCGGCGACCGCCGCTTGGGCCGCTTGCGCATTGGAACGCGCGACCAAAATAGCCAATGCGAGTGCGGCAAGCGTTGCCCAGCCGCTGCGTTCTTGCCCGGCGATTTGCCGCGCAATGTGGCGTTGCGTTACGTGGCCGATTTCATGCGCGAGCACGGACGCGAGTTCCGATTCGCTTTCCGCCGCCAGAACCAAGCCGGAATGAACGCCGACGAAGGCGCCGGGCAGGGCGAAGGCATTCAACGTGTTGTCGCGCATCAAGAAAAATTCGAACGCGCGGCCGCGGTCGGCGCTATTCGCGACCAAACGATTGCCGAGCGAGTTCAGATAATCCACCACTTCCGGATCGTCGTCGTAATCTTTATACGCGCGAATCTCGGACATGATGTTGTTACCCAGCGCGCGTTCCTGTTGCGGCGTAAACACGCTTTGCGCGCTTTCACCGAGGTCGGGCAAGTCATTGGCCGCCAACACGGGCTGGGCAAACAGGCAGAGCGCAGTGAATAAAGCGATAAATTTCATAGTGCTATGATACCGGCTTTCCCTCTATAGTTCCTGAGTAATGTCCAATCCGCTGACCCACTTCGATGAACGGGGCCAAGCCCACATGGTTGACGTCGCGGCGAAAGCAGAGACCCACCGCGTCGCCCGCGCCGTCGGCAGCATCTTCATGCAAGCGGCGACTTTTGCAATGGTGAAAGAAGGTACGGCGAAAAAAGGCGATGTATTGGGCATTGCGCGCATCGCTGCGATTCAAGGGGCGAAACGGACTTGGGAACTGATACCGCTATGCCATCCGATTCCGCTCACGCGCGTCGCCGTCGAGTTTACGCTGGACGAAAAAGCCAACGCCGTGCATTGCGAAGCGACGACTGAAACCGTCGGCCGCACCGGCGTAGAAATGGAAGCGTTGACTGCCGTGCAAATCGCGTTGCTGACGATTTACGATATGTGCAAAGCGGTCGATCGCGGCATGCGCATGGAAGGCGTGCGCTTAATCGAAAAGCTTGGCGGTAAGTCGGGACATTGGACTCAAGAATAGGCATCGCCAGCACCCGCATGAACAGTGTCTCTCAGCCGCGCCTATCCTGAGAGGCCCATCAATACTGCGTCGTGGCGATGCTTGTCTGCAGATTCGGAAATTGTGAAACTTTCCTCCCCTTGAAGTGGAAGGGGTTATCTTCTGCCACTCGCACGCCTACGTCATAACTAATACGAAACACTAAACTAAGGTGCGGGATTGGTATAACGCAAATGTATCGCTTCGATTTCCTTCATGCATTCATCTGATAGCGTGACATATTCGCTCTGAATATTTTCTTTCAGTTGATCCATCGTCGTCGCGCCGATGATGTTGCTCGCCGTGAACCAGCGCTGGTTCACGAATGCGAGGGCTAATGTCGCGCCGCTGATATTATATTTTTTAGCGAGATCGACGTAGGCTTGCGATGCTGGTTTCGAATTCACTTTTTCGTAACGTTGGCCGAATCCTTCGTAAATATTGCAGCGGCCACGGCCTTCCGGCGTCAGGTATTTCCCGCTGAGATGGCCGAATGCGAGCGGGCTGTAGACGAGCAAGCCGACATTTTCGCGATGGCAGGCCTCGGCGAGGCCGTATTCGTAGGTACGATTCATTAAGCTGTACGCATTTTGAATCGATGCCACGCGCGGCAAGCCGTGTTGTTCGGCCATGCGGGTAAATTGGCACACGCCCCAAGGGGTTTCGTTCGACAGGCCGACATATCGAATTTTCCCCGCTTTAACGTGCACCGCCAGCGCTTCCAGTTGCTCGCGGATCGGCGTGGTGGCGCGCTCGCGCTTTGGATCGTATTGGTACGCGCCGAAGATCGGCGTGTTGCGATCGGGCCAGTGGATTTGATACAGATCCAAGTAGTCCGTTTGCAGGCGCTTTAAACTCGCATCCAGCGCAGCACCGATTTGTTCTTTATTGACCTTCGAGCCACCGCGCATATACACGAGATCGGCGCGCGGACCGGCCACTTTTGAAGCGATGATGAGCTTGTCGCGTTGCTGTTTCTTCAGCCACGGGCCGATAAACGTTTCGGTCTTGCCATAACTTTCTTCAGTAGGCGGCACGGCATACATCTCGGCCGTATCGATGAAATTAATTTCGTTTGCGACCGCATAAGCTAATTGTTCGTGCGCATCTTTTTCATTATTTTGCTGGCCCCAGGTCATGGTGCCCAAGCAAATTCGGGAAACAACCAGATCGCTGTTTCCAAGTCGATTCATTTTCATTTACTACCTCCGCTGGCGATTGCAGCCGCAATAGTAAATGATACGAAAGCCCAGTCAAGTTTTTGTTGTAATTAAGGAAGCTCTTATTTACGTCGAGTTCGAAGCCAGACATGGCGCGAAAAAAAAATCGACGCGGCATACGAAAAGTATGTCGGGAGATTTTTTATGAGCCAAACATAGGGCCGCGGTCGGTTCGCGATGTTGCGCTATGGTGCATTTTGAAAGATGATTCGTCGATGCGTCTAAACTACCGCAGCGATGAATCCGCGCGGCAAAAAATGTCACCAATTTTTCTCACATTGGTTTGCGCGTTTAAGCAGATGAACCGATCAGGAACTTGCTATTGAATGGAGATTCGATGTTCTCATTAAAGATAAACGGCAAAGTGGAGCAAGTGGACGTTGAGCCGGATACACCGCTGCTGTGGGTCTTGCGCGATACACTCGGCTTGACCGGCACCAAGTTTGGTTGCGGTGTCGCCGCGTGCGGCGCTTGCACCGTACACCTTAGCGGCGCGCCAATGCGCTCGTGCGTTACGCCGATCAGCGCGATCGCCGACCAGGAGGTCGTCACCATCGAAGGCTTAGGGCAAACGCAACTTCACCGGGTACAACAGGCTTGGATCGATCATCAGGCGCCGCAGTGCGGTTATTGTCAGCCGGGCATGATCATGGCGGTTACCGGGTTGCTGCAACAAAATCCGATTCCAAGCGATAGTGAAATCAAACAAACGATCTCTAATATCTGCCGTTGCGGCACCTATCCGCGTATCCATCAAGCGATCCATTCGCTCGCCGTCGAAAGCAAGGGGGCGTGATGAAAAAATCGCGACGTCGTTTCCTGATCGCCGGTGTATTGCTCGGCGGTTCTGCCTATTTTGGCTATCAATTTTTGAGCAAGCGCGATCGCCTGGCAAAACCGGCTGCCTTCGAACTCGACGAAAAAGAACTTGCGCTCAATGGCTGGTTCAAAATCAGCCCGGACAATTCAGTGACCGTGATGGTGCCGCGCCAGGAAATGGGGCAAGGCGTTTACACCGCGCTGGCGATGTTAGTCGCCGAAGAACTCGACGCCGATTGGAGCAAAGTGAAAGTCGAGCAAGCACCGGTCGACAAGATGTACGCAAATATCACGATGCTGACCGATGGTTTGCCGTTTGACGAGAATGACAAAAGTTACGCGGCTGCCATCGCGCGCCGCGTTGGCTACAGCCTCGGCGATACGCTTGGCGTGCAAGCCACTGGCGGCAGCACCAGCGTGCGCGATGCGTGGGAGAGCATGCGCGTCGCAGGCGCGTCGGCGCGTGAAATGTTGGTCGCCGCCGCGGCAAAGCAATGGCAAGTTTCGGCGAGCGAATGTACCACGCGAAACGGCGTGGTATCCCATCAAGCCGCAGGCAAGCAGGCAACTTACGGCGAGCTCGCCGGCGCCGCGGCGCAATTACCTGTTCCGACGCAACCCAAACTCAAAGATCCGAAAGACTATGTCTTGATTGGAAAAGCGCAGCGCCGGCTCGACATTCCGGAAAAAGTCACCGGCGCCGCACAATTTGGTCTCGATGTGCGCGTACGCGGCATGGTGTACGCGGCGATTGCGCAGTGCCCGGTGTTCGGCGGTACGTTAAAAAGTGTTGACGAGTCGAAAATCAAATCCATGCCGGGCGTGAAGCGAGTCGTGTCGTTACCGAACGCGGTTGCGGTGGTCGCCGACAGTTACTGGCGTGCGAAAACGGCGCTGACGGCGTTGCCGATTGTTTGGGATGAGGGTGCGAATGCGAAGCTGAGCTCGACCGAAATTACCGAGCAGTTCCAGCGTGATTTGGAATCGGGCAAGGCCGGTAGCTATCGCGACGAAGGCGATGCCATCGCTGAGCTTGGCCGCGCTGCGAAAGTCATCGAGGCGCAATACCACGTGCCATTTTTGGCCCATGCGACGATGGAGCCGATCAACTGCACGGCGCGCGTGGCGGATGGCGGTTGTGAGGTGTGGGTGCCGAACCAGGCACCGTCTTTGGTGCAATGGATTGCCGGAAAAACGGCAGGCATTGCAACGGAAAAAGTGATCGTGCATACGCCTTATCTCGGCGGTGGCTTTGGCCGGCGCTCGGAGATGGACGTCGTCGTGCAGGCGGTAAGCATCGCGAAAGAACTCAATGGTCCCGCCGTTAAGCTGGTTTGGTCGCGCGAAGAAGACATGCAGCACGACATGTATCGGCCGGCGGCCATAGCGAAGTTTCGCGCCGCGCTAGATGGCGAGGGTAAACCGACGGCGTGGTGGAATCGCATCGTCGGGCCGTCGGTAACGTTATCGTTCATGGAGCGCATCGTGCCGTGGGCGGCATCGGATCTTATGCAAGATAAGACCAACGCCGAAGGTGCGGCGGATATACCGTACGAGATTCCCAACCTTAAAGTCGAGCATGTGCTAGCGCGTACGCCGATTCCGGTCGGCTTCTGGCGCAGCGTCGGTCATTCCTATAATAGTTTTTTCAAAGAGAGTTTTATCGACGAACTGGCCCATGCGGCGGGGAAAGATCCGTACGAATTTCGGCGCGGTTTATTGGCGCAACATCCGCGTCATCGCACTGTGCTCGAGACGGCCGCACAGAAAGCCGGGTGGGGAACGCCGCTGGAAAAAGGCATGGGACGAGGCATTGCGTTACACAAATCGTTTCATTCCATCGTTGCGCAAGTTGCCGAAGTAGCCGTTTCTGCAGAGGGCGACATTCAGATTAACCGAGTCGTATGCGTGATTGATTGCGGGCAAACCGTCAACCCCGACACCATCATTGCGCAGATGGAAAGCGGCATCATTTTTGGTCTTTCCGCGGCGCTGTTCGGCGAAATTACCATTAAAGATGGCCGCGTCGAGCAAGGCAATTTCCCGAGCTACGATATGCTGCGCTTGGCCGAAACGCCGCAGATCGAGGTGCATATCATCGCAAGCGACTATCCGATGGGCGGTGTCGGCGAACCCGGCACGCCGCCGATCGCGCCGGCCGTGACCAATGCAATTTTTGCGGCGACCGGAAAGCGTATTCGGCAGTTGCCGATTCGTGCTGCGTTGCTCAAGGCTTGAATAACGCCTGCATAGATTTGTAGCGGTATCGCCAGGAGGCGCATGGATACTGGCTTCTGGCGATGCATGTGCTGGGAGCCGCATGGAGAGTGCCTTCTGGACAAGCGGCATCAGCCAAACGATATAGACCGAATGGCCCAGCCAAAGGCGATAGGCGAAACCC
>JANOGO010000286.1:0-4051 GCA_031406045.1 Pseudomonadota bacterium | reverse complement strand
CTTTCGGC
Source organism: Pseudomonadota bacterium (assembly GCA_031406045.1). GTDB lineage: Bacteria > Pseudomonadota > Gammaproteobacteria > Burkholderiales > JALYOK01 > JALYOK01. The sequence goes on along the minus strand of JANOGO010000286.1, from coordinate 4,043 downwards.
AAAAGATAAGGCGCGTTGGTCATGCTCTCCATGCCACCGGCGACCATGACGTCGTTGCTGCCGGCGGTGATCAGATCGTGCGCGAGCATTGCTGCCTTCATGCCCGAGCCGCACATTTTGCTGATCGTTGTGCAACCGGTCGATAGTGGAAGACCAGCGCCAATACTGGCTTGGCGGGCAGGTGCCTGGCCGACGCCGGCCATTAAGCAATTGCCCATAATCACTTCTTGAATGTCGCTTGCTATGAGGCCAGCGCGTTCAACCGCTGCGCGAATCGCGGCCGCGCCGAGTTCCGGTGCGGTAATGTTTTGGAACACGCCTTGAAAACCACCCATGGCAGTTCGCGCGGCGCCGACGATTACGATGGAATCTTGCATGTAAGCTCCTGATTAATGTTTGTCGCGTTTTCGATCGAGAATAGTATAGCGATGCGGATGATCATTGAGCTCGGCGGCTGGAAATTTTTCCTGGGAAACTTCGGCCCAGTCGCCGCGGTCAAGCGGCGGAAAATACGCATCGCCATCAACATCGGCCTCGACTTCGGTGAGATAGATGCGATCGACGCGATCCAAGATTTGGCGATAGACCTCGGCGCCGCCGATGAAAAAAATCTCCGGATCGTCGCCGCAGGCTTTAATAGCTGCATCAACCGATGGAACCACGACGGCGCCGTCAAAGCGAAATTGTGGGTTGCGCGAAATGATAACGGTCTTGCGGCCCGGCAATAAGCGGCCGATCGATTCAAACGTCTTGCGTCCCATCACGATGTGATGCGCCATCGTCAGCGCGCGAAAGCGTTTCAAATCGATCGACAATCGCCAAGGAAGTTTATTGTCTTTGCCGATGACGCCGTTACGGGACATAGCGACGATCAGCGATAATTTTTGCGAATTCAAGTTAAACTAAATTACGGTTAGGATTTGGGGTTACTTCAATTCCGCATTTTCCCCTTTTCGGGAATTTCTGTCGATATCGCGTCTCAGACACAACACAATCCGGGAAAGTCGAAGCACCACAATGGCGGAATGATTGAATAACGCGATGCTCTGAGAGCCTCATAGATACTGGCTCTCAGGCCAGCACTTGCCAGCGGGCACAACCCCATTGCCTCCTGGGGCAGTGTCATTGCGAGCAACGCGAAGCAATCTCGTCTTTATTACAGCGCTAAATCGAGATCGCCGCGTAGACTTGCGGGCTCCTCGCGATGACAAAAATTAGGGGCGAACGGGATCGCGATGCTCCCGCGTCTTGCCATCCAGCAAACACGCAATATTCATATCGCCCATCATGTTCACCACCGTACGGCAGCGATCGAGAAACCAATCGACCGTCAGCAAAATCGCGATGTATTCGATCGGCAAGCCCACGGCTTTGAACACCATGGTCATGGTCACCAAGCCTGCTTCCGGTATGCCCGCCGCGCCGACGGACGCGAATACGCTGGTGATGACGACGAGAAATTGCTGGGTGTAGGTTAGTTCCAAGCCAAGCATCTGCGCGATGAATAGCGCCGCCATTGCCTCATAGAGCGCGGTGCCGTCGTTATTGAAGTTTGACGCGACCAGCGCACCGAGGCCGGCGGATTGTTCGCGCAGGCCGACGCGGTCTTTCAAGCATGCGTATGTGACCGGCGAAGTCGCGGTCGAGCTTGCCGTTGAGAATGCCATCACCATGGCATCGCGCGCGCCGCGCAGTAAGTCCATCGGCTTGACCCAGGAACCAAAGCGCACGCGCAAAAGATAATAGGTCGCTTGTAACAGCAACGCGACAATCACCGCGACTACAAACAATCCCAACGCTTTGAAATCGGACAGCCCCTTGGTGCCGACGATGCTCGCGACGATGCCGAATACCGCGATCGGAATCACTTCGATGACCCAACGCAGCACGGTGATGATCGCACCGAAGCCGATGTCGGCCAGATCCATGACGTTACGAATCGGCATTTCGCGAAAACGGCGCAGCGCGATGCCGAACGCGATGGCGATGAAGATCACGCCGATGACTTTGCCGTCGTCAGTCAGCGGCCCGAGCAAACTTTTCGGTACATTGTCGAGCAACTGCTGAATCGGGTCCGGCCCGGTTTTTGCGGCGGTTTGAGTTTCCGGCGGGGTAATCTTGGCAACACTGCCAGGCTCGATCACATTCGCGACGAACAAACCGATCAGAATCGCGACTAAGGTGTTGAGTAATAACAATTTGGCGATGCGAAAACCGATTTGGCCTTTTAATTCCACTTGCAGCAACGCGCGGATGACCGCGATCAAAATCAACGGCGGCGCAAGCGCGCCGAGCAACCGCAACACCAATTTAGCCGGAATCGCGAGCCAACTGACGCTGGCGCCGAACGTAAGGCCAACGATCACGCCCAACATCAGCGCGCCGAGGATGCGCAGGTAAAGGGGCCAACTGCGCCAGCGGCCCCACAAACCGGTGGTTGCAGCCGGTTCTTGAAAAAGGAATTCTTGGTTCACGAAAATCGCGCTAAGCCAGAATGGGATGACCTATCGTAGCACTTACGCGCTTGGCGGGCATTTTGGTCAAATATCCCATCCGATCCTACCTGATCAGGTGGGGACGCGCGGCATCCGAACAGGCTACCATCAGTTCCGGAATCATTGATTCTCCTCCACTCCTAAACGGCACATCTGCCTCCTGTGCGGGAGTGTTAGCGCCTCGCCGGTTGCGGGGCGTTATTTTTTGCGATGCGGTTGGTGGACCGATTGTTGCCTTGCACAAAAACCGTCAAAACGCTATATTTCTACGTTAACTCCGCAAGTCGCGGATCCCTTTCAGCCATAAAATCCAAAGGAGTTGTAGTTCATGAAAAAGCCCATGCGCGTTGCGGTCACGGGAGCCGCCGGCCAAATCGGTTATAGCTTGCTGTTCAGAATCGCTAGTGGCGAAATGCTCGGTAAGGATCAGCCGGTGTTCTTGCAGTTGCTGGAAATTCCCGACGAGAAAGCACAAAAAGCGCTCAAGGGCGTGATGATGGAAGTCGATGATTGCGCTTTCCCGCTGCTCGCCGGCATGAGCGCCCATAGCGATGCGATGAGCGGTTTTAAAGACGCCGATATTGCGCTGCTAGTCGGCGCGCGGCCGCGCGGGCCGGGCATGGAACGTAAAGATTTGCTCGAAGCCAACGGTGCGATCTTTACCGTGCAGGGTAGGGCACTCGACGCGGTCGCTGCGCGTCATGTCAAAGTGTTGGTGGTCGGAAATCCCGCTAATACCAATTCGTTAATCGCGCAAAAATCCGCGCCGTCGCTGCCGGCAAAAAATTTCACCGCGATGATGCGTCTCGATCACAATCGAGCGCTGTCACAAATCGCCGCAAAAATCGGCAAGCCTGTCGCCAGCATTAAGAAGATAACGATTTGGGGTAATCATTCGGCGACGCAATACCCGGATTTGTTTAACGCCGAAGTCGATGGCCAAAAAGTGTGGCCCATGATTAACGATCACGCGTGGCTGGAAACGAACTTTATTCCGACCGTGCAAAAGCGCGGTGCGGCGATTATCGAAGCGCGCGGATTGTCGTCGGCAGCATCAGCAGCGAACGCGGCGATCGAACACATTCGCGATTGGGTGCTCGGCACAGCGGCCGGTGATTGGGTCACCATGGGCATTCCATCCGACGGCAGCTACGGTATTCCCGAAGGCGTGATGTTCGGCTACCCGGTCACCTGCGCGAACGGCGAATACAAAATTGTGCAAGGTTTGGAATTGTCCGAATTCAGCAAGACTCGCGCGGCCGCAACGCATAAAGAATTGCTCGAAGAGCGCGACGGCGTGAAGCATTTGTTTAAATAATTTTTCTATATAGATGCCTGGACGGGGTGGCCTTGGTCCAGAGCCGGATGGATAGTGGTTCTGCAGGCGTTTTTCTGTCATTGCGCGCTGCCCGTATCGGCGCTGCCGATACTGCTCACGAGCCATGAACCGAAAACGTTCATGGAAAACAGACGCTTAAAAACCTGTGGTGGAGCACGACCCAGTGCGATAGGCAAGGCCCTCCCTCATAGCCCAAGGCTACCCCGCCC
>JANOGO010000267.1:0-8352 GCA_031406045.1 Pseudomonadota bacterium | reverse complement strand
CGCGGGATGCGACCCCAGAGCGGGCGAAGAACCCACCGGGTCGCGTAGGTAGATTACAGTTGCGGGTGTAGTTCAATGGCAGAACGAAAGCTTCCCAAGCTTTAGACGTGGGTTCGATCCCCATCACCCGCTCCAAAAATCCCTCAGTGATAGCCTTCCCCAGGCTTTACTTTACCGCGAAACACCCAATACACGAACACCGTATAGCCGAGGATCACCGGCAGCATCAGCACGGTGCCGATCAGCATAAACACCTGCGATGAGAGCGCCGCCGCGGCGTCCCAAACGGTTAGTGACGGCGGCACCAAGTAAGGTGCGTTGGAAATCACCAGTCCAATATAGCTCAGCAGGAATAATCCCACTGCGCAGAAGAATGGCAACGCGTGGCGCGCTGTTTTGATGCCATGCCAACAGCCCCACGCCAACGCTAGCGTTGCGAGCGGAATGGGGGCGAGGTAGGCGAAGTTGGGCATAACGAACCAGCGTTCGGCGACGCGCGGGATCGCGAGCGGCGTCCATACGCTGACGAGGAGGACGCACGCGAGCAATGCTATCAGCAGCGTTGCGGCATAGGCCCTGGCTCGTTCACCGACGGCGCCGAGGGTTTTCATCTCCAGCCAAGTCGCGCCGATCAACGCATAGCCGATCACTAACGACACGCCGCACAAAAGACTAAACGGCGTGAGCCAATCGAAGCTGCCGCCTGCGAATTCGCCGTTGACCACATTGATGCCCTGCATGATCCCACCCAGCATCAAGCCTTGGCAAAAAGCAGCGATGGTCGAACCGGCTGCGAATGCGACGTCCCATTTTCTGTGCCGCGGCTTGGCGACCCAGCGGAACTCAAACGCGACGCCGCGAAACACCAACGCCAACAACATCACGATCACCGGCAGATACAGCGCCGGCATGATCACGGCGTACGCTTTGGGAAATGCTACCCACAATCCGCCGCCGCCGAGCACCAGCCAGGTTTCGTTGCCATCCCAAAACGGCGCAACGGAATTCATCATCTGATCCCGATCTGCTTCGTCCTTGAAGAATGGGAAAAGAATGCCTATGCCGAGATCGAAACCGTCGAGGATCACATACAAGGCGACCGCCGTGCCGATCACGAGCGCCCAGACAACGGGGATGGAATATTCGAGCGGGCTCATGGCGTGGCGCCTACGTTGGCTTCGCGGGCCGCGTCGGTCGCGGCGGCAAGGGGCCGGTTCGGAAGCGCATCGACGGGCGCGGCCGCCCTACCTTTCGGGCCTTTGACGATCATGCTGCGAATGTAGCCGACACCGATGGAAAAAACCACGCAGTAAACCAGCACGAACAAAATTAGCGACGTGAGGATCATGCCCGCGGGAACCGGCGAAACCGCATCCGCAGTACGTAGAATCCCCGCGGCGATCCAAGGTTGGCGGCCCGACTCTGTCACCAGCCAACCCGAGAGGATGGCGATAAAGCCGAGTGGCCAAGCGTAGGACACCGGCCGCAGATACCAGCGCGCGGCGAATAATTTTTTCCGCCACCACAACCACGCGCCGATCAAGCCGATGGCGATCAGCGTCATGCCGATCGCGACCATGACACGAAACGCGAAAAATACCGATGTGATCGGTGGCCGGTCTTCGGGTTTGAAATCTTTCAATCCTTTGAAGAGACCATTCGGATCGTGGGTAATGATGAGGCTGGCGAGATTGGGAATCGCGATCTCGAAATCATTGCTCTGCGTGGCGCTGTTGGGCAGGGCAAACAGCACCAGCGGCGCCGGTTTATCGCCGTCCCAGTGTGCCTCCATGGCGGCGATCTTGGCCGGTTGATGTTGTGCGGTGTTGAGGCCGTGCATGTCGCCGATCCACAGTTGCAGCGGCGCGAGAATCGCCACCATGCCGAGGCCCATGCGCAGCATGGTTTTGGCTTCCTGTTCGAATAGGTTGGCGATCATGTAACGCGCGCCGACGGCGAGCACCACCACCGATGTCGTCAGATAGCACGCGGTGAACATATGCGCGAAGCGATAAGGGAAACTCGGGTTGAAGATGATGGCGAACCATTCGAGCGGATAGGCAATGCCGTCGCGAACTTCATGGCCGGTCGGCGTGTGCATCCAACTGTTTGCGGCGAGTATCCAGAATGCCGACAGCGACGTACCGACTGCTACCATGATCGACGAAAAAGTATGCACGGCGGGCGACACTTTTTCGCGGCCGAATAACATGATGCCGAGGAACGTCGCTTCGAGAAAAAACGCAGTCAATGTTTCGTAACCGATCAGTGGGCCGATGACGTTGCCGACGACGACGGAGAAGCGGCTCCAGTTGGTGCCGAACTGATAGGACAGCACCAAGCCGGACACCACGCCCATGGCAAATGAGACGGCGAAAATCTTGGTCCAAAACACCGCTAAGCGATGGTAGTGCTCGCGGCCGGTTCGCAGCCACATGACATTGAGCGTCGCAATAAAACCGGCGAGGCCGATGGTGAAGCTGGGAAAGATGATGTGAAAGCTAATCGTGAACGCGAACTGGACTCGAGCGAGCAGAACCGGATCGTTCAGAAAATCTGACATGGTCAAATGCGTCGCATGCGGACGTTACTACAACAGATAGACGTTATCATGGCGGGCGTAGATCCTCATTGTAGTGCATTTACTCGCATACGCATGTGCGCTCAATGTTTAGCAATCGGCCTGAGAGCCGCTCCAGCATTGCCGCTCAGGGCATCACCTTACCATTGAGATATTATGCTAGCTCAGATCGCCGCTGCAGTGCGTACACTATCGGCAATTTTTTCGGCCCAGTTCTTCACGCGCGATTCTTCTTTGCCTTCTACCATGACCCGCAATACCGGCTCGGTGCCTGATGGCCGCAACAACACGCGGCCATTGCCGTCGAGGTCTTTCTCTGCCGCGGTGACCGAATCTTGGATCGCTGGATGGGCACGGAAGTCGAAGCCTTTGTTCGTTTTTACGTTGATCAATATTTGTGGATAGAGCGTTAACTCCGCCGTATATTTTTTCAGCGTGGTTTTCGTCGTCGCCAGCGCGGATAACACCTGCAATGCCGAAACGATGCCATCGCCCGTGGTATGTTTGTCGAGACAAATAATATGTCCGGAATTCTCGGCGCCGCATTCCCATTTCTTTTCCTGCAGCAATTCGAGCACGTATCGGTCCCCGACCTTGGCGCGCGCAAACGGAACCTCGAGTTTAGCCAGCGCATGTTCAAGCGCGAGATTACTCATCAGCGTACCGACTATACCGCCCTTCATCACGCCGGTTTCTTTGCGGTGCTTGGCGATCACGTAAACCAGTTGATCGCCATCATAGATTTTTCCATCGGCATCGCACATCATCAGCCGATCGGCGTCGCCATCGAGCGCAATGCCCAAATCTGCGTGATGTTCCAGCACGGCGGCGCGCAGCGTTGCGGTGTGCGTGGCGCCGCACTTATCGTTGATGTTGAAACCGTTCGGTTGATTGGAAACAGCGATCACTTCCGCGCCCAATTCGTGAAACACCGGCGGTGCGATGTGATACGCCGCGCCGTTGGCGCAATCGACGACGATACGCATCCCGCGCAGATCGAGTTCGGTTGGGAACGTGCTTTTGCAGAATTCGATGTAGCGTCCGTCGGCGTCGTCGATACGGCGCACGCGGCCGAGGCGCGCCGACGGCTTGGTCTGCAACGGCTCTTCGAGATGCGCTTCAATCGCCAACTCTAATTCATCGGGCAATTTGTTGCCGTGCGCCGAGAAAAACTTGATGCCGTTATCGTCATAGGGATTGTGTGAAGCGCTGATCATCACGCCCGCCTGCAAACGCAACGCACGCGTGAGGTAAGCAACTGCCGGCGTCGGCATCGGCCCGACCAGCAGCACGTCCACGCCGGCGGCGCAAAAGCCCGCCTCCAGTGCGCTTTCCAGCATATAGCCGGAGATGCGCGTATCCTTGGCGATCAGTACCGCGGGGCGATCGCGATCACGCGGATCGTGGCTCGCTTCGGCCAACACCTTTCCGGCAGCAAAACCCAGACGCAGCATGAAATCCGGCGTGATCGGCGCTTCGCCGACACGGCCGCGCACGCCGTCGGTGCCGAAATATTTTCGGGCCATTTTATTCTCCCTAGTTGCCTATGGAAGCTCTGATTTATTTCGAGTTCTAAGCAAGACAAGGCGCGAAGGAAAAATTGTGACGCAGCATATGGGTGATATGTAAGGAACAATTTTTCCTGAGCAACGCAGGATTGCGACGAAATTGGAATAAATCAGAGCTTCCATGTTTGGTTTACGGCTTGCAGTATAGCAAGGGCGTCTTTAGTTGCCCGGACATCGTGAACACGCACGATTTGCGCGCCGTTTTGTACCGCGATCAACGCCGCAGCGACGCTCGCCGGAACGCGGGATACGACTTCTTGGCCGGTAATTTTTCCGAGTACGGATTTTCGAGAAAGCCCGGCGAGTAACGCATATCCGATTTCGCGAAATTCCTGAAGACGACGCAACAGTGTGAGATTGTGTTCGCGATTTTTTCCGAAGCCAAAGCCGGGATCGATGACGATGCGGTCCGTCGAAATTCCTGCTTGCTCGCAAGCTTTCGCACGATCAACCAAAAAGCGTTTCACGTCGGCAGTAACATCGACGTACGTCGGCTCAAGCTGCATCGTGCGCGGCGCGCCTTGCATATGCATAAGGCATACGCCGACAGTGCTGCTCGCGCAGATTTCAAGCGCGCCGTCGGCGCGCAATGCATTGACATCATTCACCATCGAAGCCCCCGCTTCAATCGCCGTTTTCATCACTTCGGGCTTCATCGTGTCGATTGAAATCGGAATATTTTTGTCACGCAACGCTTCAACAATCGGCAACACGCGGCGCAATTCCTCATCGACACCAACCGGCTCGGCACCGGGGCGCGTCGATTCGCCGCCGACATCGAGAATATCCGCACCTTCTTCTATTAACTGGTGAGCGTGATCGATTGCGGCGTTAGCAGAAATAAATTTTCCCCCGTCGGAAAATGAATCAGGCGTAACGTTAATCACACCCATAATCAACGGCCGAGAAAGATTTAGAATGAATGCACTACAGCGGAGAATTCGATCACCCGCCCCCTCACTCCTCACTCCTGACTCCTCACAAAACTACGGCATCAACTGCCCACCGTTCACTTCCATAACTTGCCCGGTCACATAACCGGACAGCGTATCGGAGGCGAGGTAAAGATAAGCGCCGTTACACTCGTTCGCCTCAGCCAATCGTCCCATCGGGATGGTCGCCTTCAGCATATCAAGTTGCGCTTGCGTGCTGTAGCGATCGTGGAATGGCGTCAGGATCACGCCGGGCGCGACGGCGTTGACGCGAATATTGTCTTTTACCAACTCTTTCGCGAGGCCATGGGTGAACGTGCTAACGAATCCCTTGGTCGACGCGTACAGTACCGCGCTCGGGCCGCCGCCGGTGCGCGCCGCGACCGACGTGGTGTTGATGATGTTGCCGCCACCTTGCTTGCGCATATGCGGAATCGCTGCGCGGCTGGCCGCGACGACGGAACGCATGTTCAGGTGAAACAAATCATCCAGCAACGCATCATCGGAATCGGCCACGTTACAGCGCCGCACCATGCTGCCGGCATTGTTGACCAGCACGTCGATACGGCCGAAGTGATCGACGCATTGCTTGACAACATTTTCGGCGACACCGCTCTTGGACAAATCACCGGCAATTGCAAACGCGTCGCCACCCTTTGCCTTGATCGCGGCAACCACTTCATCGGCCTGGGGTTTGCTCGAGTTGTAATGCACGGCGACTTTAGCGCCCTCTAAACCGAAGGCTTTTGCGGCTTCCGCGCCGATGCCGGTGCTGGAGCCGGTGACGAGAATAACTTTATCTCTGAGATCGGGAATCATGTTGCACTCCTGTGGCGCTCGGCGCATCGTGGCGCCAGGCGAATTTGAGATTCGGAAAATAATACAGCGCCTCTTGGGCGCTGAATTATTTTATACGATTACGGTGATGTTTACGCTTCTTCAGCGGGCTTGGCGGTTGCGGTCGCGGTCGCCGTCGCCGTTGCATCAGGCGTACTGCCCGCGCTCGCGGCCGGCGGTGCCGGAGGTGGACTCGGCTTTGGCGCGCGAGGCGGACGACCGGCCATGATGTCGTTGATCTGCTCGGAATCGATCGTTTCCCAATCCAACAGCGCCTTGGTCATGATTTCGACTTTGTCGCGGTTGTCCTCTAACAATTTACGCGCGATACCATATTGCTGATCAATGATGCGGCGAATTTCTTGATCCACTTGCTGCATTGTCGCTTCGCTGACGCTTTGATGATTCGTAACGGAGCGCCCGAGAAACACTTCGCCCTCGTTTTCGCCGTAAACCATCGGGCCGAGCGCGTCGCTCATGCCCCATTCCGTGACCATGCGGCGCGCCATTTCCGTCGCGCGCTTGAAATCGTTCGAGGCGCCGGTGGTCATCTGGTTCATGAATAACTCTTCCCCAATGCGGCCGCCAAACAGAACGCAAATATTATTCAGCAGAAGTTCACGATCGTAACTGTAACGATCTTGTTCCGGTAACTGCATCGTCACACCGAGAGCACGGCCACGTGGAATAATCGTTACCTTGTGCACCGGATCGGTTCGCGGTAACAGCTTCGCAACGATGGCATGGCCCGACTCATGATAAGCCGTGTTACGTCGCTCTTCTTCCGGCATGACCATCGAGCGGCGCTCGGCGCCCATAATGATTTTATCTTTAGCGCGTTCGAAATCATCCATATCAACTAGGCGCTTGGCGCTGCGGGCGGCAAATAACGCGGCCTCGTTGACCAAATTCGCCAAATCGGCGCCCGACATCCCCGGCGTGCCGCGTGCGATAACATCGGCCTTGACGTCCGGCGCAATCGGCACTTTACGCATGTGCACCATCAGGATTTGCTCGCGGCCGCGAATATCCGGCAGCGGTACAACCACTTGGCGATCGAAACGGCCGGGACGCAGCAATGCGGGATCGAGCACGTCGGGACGGTTGGTTGCAGCGATGACGATCACGCCCGCCGTACCTTCGAAACCATCCATTTCCACCAGTAGTTGGTTCAATGTTTGTTCACGCTCGTCGTTACCACCGCCGAGGCCCGCGCCGCGCTGACGGCCAACCGCATCGATTTCGTCGATGAATACGATGCACGGTGCATTCTTCTTCGCTTGTTCAAACATGTCGCGCACGCGCGCCGCGCCGACGCCGACGAACATCTCGACGAAATCGGAACCGGAGATGCTGAAGAACGGCACTTTCGCTTCGCCGGCAATGGCGCGCGCGAGCAAGGTTTTACCGGTGCCCGGCGAGCCGACCATCAACACACCGCGCGGAATGCGGCCACCGAGCTTCTGGAATTTTTGAGGATCGCGCAGGAATTCGACCAATTCGGCGACTTCTTCTTTGGCTTCGTCCACGCCCGCCACGTCGGAAAAGGTCACCTGATTAGTATTCTCATCGAGCATTTTTGCTCGGCTTTTGCCGAACGAAAACGCGCCGCCGCGCCCGCCGCCTTGCATTTGGCGCATGAAAAATACCCAAACGCCGATAATGAGCAGGAACGGGAACCAGGAAATAAACACGTTCAGCCAGAATGAGCGTTCCTCCTCCGGCTCGGCATCGATCCGCACATTCCAGGCACGCAGATTGTCGATCATGAAAATATCGCCCGGCGTATAGGTCAGGAAACGCTTATCATCGTTCGAAAGCCAGCGTATAGTCCGGCCGTCGACCTTGGCCGAGCGCACCTGGCCTTGCTTGGCCTGATCCATGAATTCCGAGTAGGGGACTGTGTTACTCGTTTGTTGGTTGCTGAATTGATTGAACAAAGTCATCAATACCAGCGCGATGACCAGCCAAATACCGACATTCTTAACGAGGTTGTTCAACGCCGTTCCTTGTAGCTAATTGAGGCAGTATCATAGTGCATTCTTCGGTGAAGGGCAAAAACGCCTTCCTGTATAAATCGTTACATTCCTAATACCGGCTGCGGCTTCAAACTCCGGCCCAGTAAATACAACTCACGGCTTTCTTCCCGGGAGGCTTTGGGCTTACGCGGCGCAACTTTAACAAAGGTCGCGAACAGCGCTTGCCTAAACGCTTCAAAATCGGCGCCCTGAAAAACTTTGACCAGAAACGCGCCGTCTGGTTTCAATACCTGCTTGGCGAATTCCAACGCTTCTTCCGCCAGATTGAAGATCCGCGCTTGATCCGCGCTCGGTATACCGCTCATGTTGGGGGCCATATCGCAAATCACAAGGTCAACGCCCCCTTGGGGAAATTCCTGGCGTAGACGAGCCTGGGTGTCCAAATCAGTGAAGTC
>JANOGO010000212.1:0-8060 GCA_031406045.1 Pseudomonadota bacterium | reverse complement strand
CTGAAACCGACCACGAAGACGATCTCGTTGCGCCTGCCGCAGCATCTCCTGGATTCGCTCAAAGCGGCGGCTAACGCCCGTGATGTTCCCTACCAGTCACTTATCAAGGTTTGGCTGCAGGAAAAGCTTCGTAGCAACTGAACCAGCGATGAACGTCGACATCGCGCATGATTGACGGCTCCCAACTTTGGTCTGTGCAGCGTTTGGCGTTGGCGCAAGGAAATTGTTCCGCGCCAGGTCTGTCTGGCTACCAGCGAGAGAGCCGACTAAGGTACCGCACAACATTATTTCCGCTTTGGATCGTTTGCATCGCTGGAGGGGGAAGCGCCCGGAGACGAAATACCCGTCAGCATTGGCTGAGAGGCAGTATCAGAGGGCCTCTCAGGCAATGCCTCGCCACGAGGCAAGCGCGGCGCGCCTCCTGGCCTGCCGCCAATCAAACGCAAATCACTCCGGATTAACGAACAACTTTTGCTTTAGGCTCTTGAGTTGATCTCGAACTTTCGCGGCTTGCTCGAACTCCAGATTTTTCGCGTGATCGAGCATTTGCTTCTCTAATTTTTTCAGCGTCGCAGTCATTTGTTTTTCGCTCATGGCATCGTACCTAGCGCCTTCTTGGGCTGCCATCAGCATTTCGCGTTGGGTATCGGGATTGTAGATTCCCTCGATGATGTCTTTTATTTTCTTTGTGACGCCTTTCGGAGTAATGCCCTGCGCGAGATTGTGTGCGATCTGTTTGTTGCGGCGCCGTTCGGTTTCGCCGATCGCTTTTTTCATCGATTCGGTCATTTTATCGGCGTACAAAATAGCCGTGCCGTTGATGTGGCGCGCGGCGCGGCCGATGGTTTGAATCAGCGAACGCTCGGAACGCAAGAAGCCCTCTTTATCGGCGTCGAGGATCGCCACTAGCGACACTTCGGGCAAGTCCAAACCCTCACGCAATAAATTGATGCCGACCAGCACATCAAACACCCCCATGCGCAAATCACGAATGATTTCGACGCGCTCGACGGTGTCGATGTCCGAATGCAAGTAGCGAACTTTGACGCTGTGTTCGGCGAGATAATCGGTTAAATCTTCCGCCATGCGTTTGGTCAGCGTGGTGACTAACACGCGTTCGTTTTTGTCCGTTCGAACTTTAATCTCCGACAGCAAATCGTCCACTTGGTGCGACGCCGGGCGCACTTCGATTTGCGGATCGACCAATCCCGTCGGCCGTACTACTTGTTCGACGACCTGCGCTTGATGTTCCGATTCGTAAGTCGATGGCGTCGCTGAAACGAACACGACTTGTCGCATCATTTTCTCGAATTCGTCGAAGCGCAGTGGACGATTATCCAACGCCGACGGCAAACGAAAACCATACTCGACCAAATTTTCTTTGCGCACGCGATCGCCTTTATACATCGCGCCCACTTGCGGCACGCTGACGTGGGATTCGTCGATAATCATCAACGCTTTTTTCGGCAAATAGTCGATCAACGTAGGCGGCGGCTCGCCTGCGGCGCGGCCGGACAACGGGCGCGAGTAATTCTCGATGCCTTTGCAGAAGCCGATCTCGTTGAGCATTTCCAAATCGAAGCGGGTGCGCTGTTCAATGCGCTGGGCTTCGAGCAACTTGCCTTGGCTGACGAATTGCTCGATGCGCTCGCGCAATTCTGTCTTGATGAATTCGATGGCGCGCAGCGTCGTCTCGCGCGGCGTGACATAGTGGCTCGAGGGATATACCGTGAAGCGCGACAAGCGCCGCTCCACCCGACCGGTGAGCGGATCGAATAAATCCAAGCGATCGACTTCATCGTCGAACAAGCTGATACGCAGCGCCGTCTCGGCATGCTCCGCCGGAAATACATCAAGTACGTCGCCGCGCACGCGAAACGTACCGCGCTTGAACTCAATTTCGTTACGCTGATATTGCATCTCGCTCAGGCGCTTGATGATATCGCGCTGGGAGATTTTTTCTTTTTCGCGGATGTGCAAAATCATGCCGTGATAATCGACCGGATCGCCGATACCGTAGATGCACGAGACCGTCGCGACGATTACCGTGTCATCGCGCTCGAGCAGCGATTTCGTTGCCGAGAGGCGCATCTGCTCGATATGTTCATTGATGCTGGAATCTTTTTCGATGAACAGATCACGCGACGGAACGTAGGCTTCCGGCTGGTAATAATCGTAGTAGGACACGAAATATTCCACCGCATTTTCCGGCAGGAATTCGCGCATCTCCGAATACAACTGCGCAGCGAGCGTTTTATTCGGCGCGAGAATCAGCGCGGGACGGCCGATGCGCGCGATCACGTGTGCCATCGTATATGTTTTGCCGGAGCCGGTGACGCCGAGCAAGGTTTGAAACGCGAGGCCGTCATTGATGCCCTCGACGAGCTTTTCGATGGCTTGCGGCTGATCGCCGGCCGGCAAAAACGGCTGGTGCAGCTTGAACGGGCTATTCGGGAAGGTTGCGATCACTGGTATAATTCCGTCCGCAAAACATTGTATTTTAGCCCAATCTCATCGCGAATCACATCATCCTATTAGGAGTAGAAGTTGGAACTGTCTCGCCGCGTACAAGCCATTAAGCCCTCCCCCACCCTTGCCGTCACCGCGCGCGCCGCGAAACTGAAAGCGGAAGGCAAAGACGTCATCGGTCTGGGTGCGGGAGAGCCGGATTTCGATACGCCGCAGCATATTAAAGATGCGGCTATCGTCGCAATTAACAAGGGCCTCACCAAGTACACGCCAGTCGGCGGCACGGCGACGCTGAAGCAAGCCATCATCGCGAAATTCAAGCGCGACAACGGGCTCGATTACACTGCAAAACAAATTCTCGTTTCAGTCGGCGGCAAGCAGAGCTTTTTCAACTTGTGTTTAGCCGTCATCAATCCCGGCGACGAAGTGATCGTGCCTGCGCCCTACTGGGTGTCGTATCCCGACATCGCGCTGATCGCCGAAGGCAAGCCGGTAATCGTCGAATGCGGCATTGAGCAAGGTTTCAAAATGACGCCGGCGCAATTGAAAGCAGCGATCACGCCAAAATCAAAAATTATTGTGATCAACAGCCCGAGCAACCCAACCGGCGCGATGTATTCCGCCGCCGAATTGACCGCGCTGGGCGAAGTGTTGCGCGGCGCGCCGCACCTATTAATCGCTACCGACGACATGTACGAACACGTGCGCCTGACCGACGAGAAATTTATTAATATCCTCAACGTCTGCCCGGATTTATATCCGCGCACGATGACCTTGAACGGCGTATCGAAAGCCTATTCGATGACCGGTTGGCGGATCGGTTATTGCGGCGGGCCGGAGAACATCATCACCGCGATGGAGAACGTACAATCGCAAAGCACGTCGAACCCGACATCGATTTCACAATTCGCGGCGGAAGCCGCGCTGAATGGCGATCAAGGCTGCATCGCGCCGATGGTGAAAGCGTTTAAAGAACGTCACGCGTTTGTCGTCGAAACTTTCAACAAGATGCCCGGCGTGAAATGTATTGCGGCCGGCGGCGCGTTTTATGCGTTTCCCGATACGCGTAATGCGATTGAATCATTGGCAAAACGCGGCGTCATCAAAGCCGCGAACGATCTCGCATTCAGCGAATATTTATTGGAAAAAGCGGGCGTTGCGGTGGTACCGGGTTCGGCGTTCGGCGCGGAAGGTTATATCCGCATTTCGTTTGCTACGTCTATGGACAATTTGAAAAATGCGCTTGCGCGTATTCATCAGGCGATAATTTGACTCTCAATCCTCAAGCGCTTGGTATCGCGTTTTAGCCGGGGTCGGCCTCTGCCTCCGGCCAAAGCGCTGGAAAGTAGAACCGTAGCGCGTGCAATGGCAACGCAAACCGTACTTTTCCCTGCGGTGTATCGGATTTAAGGAGCCCCCGCTTCAATAGCGCGGCAAGCGCGCTGACCGCCGTGCGATCGCCTAAGCCCATCATGGTTTTAAACTCGCCGCGCTCTAACTCCGCCCCGGTGGAAAACAGATAGTGGAGAGGTCGTAGCGCCTCGCGCCGAACGCCGGATCGTAAACTTTCCGCCTCAAAAATAAGACAAGCCGCGATGCGTTGCTCCATCGCAGATAGTTCGAGCATGGCCGCCATGAATTGGACTTGGTCGAGACAGACATTTAACACGTAGTCGATCCAAGTGATCAACGCTTGCTCGCTCAGATTACCGCGACCGTCAAGATCACCCCGGCGTTGCGAATCGCCATCGGCCAGTAGCGCGTAATAACGATCGGCGGATCGCGCGAAACCTCGAAGCGGTGACCAAAGTCCGTTACTGTAGCCGAGCGCGTTCAGAACGGCATGGCTGTGTAAGCGCATCACGCGGCCGTTACCGTCGATAAACGGGTGTATCCATCCTAAGCGCTGATGGGCGGCGGCTAGCGCGAGTAACGAAGCCTCACCGCGGCGAACATCGCCATAAAATTCTGCCCACCGGCACAGGAATATCTCCAAGGTCTCGTGGGCCGGCGCCACATGCTGACCGACTTGAACTTCTCGTTCTCGCAGTTTGCCGGGAACCACAGTTTCACCCGATGGCATGGCGAGATCAGTGGCGGGAAGGCGTGCAAATAATTCGCGATGAATATCGAAAACCGCATCGGGCTGGTAGAGTCGCTTTGCGCCTTGAATACCCGAATAACGCTGCTCAAGGGCAGCTTCGGCATTGATATGAGCGACCGCAAGCCGCTGGCGCATTGCCAAGTTCGGATCCTTAGAAAAATCCTTGCGCAAGGCCTGCTCTATCTCGTAGGGACGAGTATGCTGTCCTTCGATCCGGTTTGTGTAATACGAATTCATACCCCGCAACAGCGACCGTAGCTCAAGCGGGACCCGCCGGCCGACCAGCAGCATGGCGGCGCGCGCCAGATCATGGGCCTTTGCAAGCAGTGGCTCTTGCTGCGACGGCGCAGGAAGCAGCGGTTCGAACTGATGGGGCGAGCGATACATAGGTTTACGAAATTAATTGCCGACATTATTATTCATTTAAGCTATTGATGCAAATTGGTTATTTATGATATTTTCCACATAAATTGCGAACTTTTTTGCGCAATACAATTTAGCCGAATGGCAAGCTAGGAACGCCGCGACGGCGCATATTGATAGATGAGGAACAATGTCCCGAGCAAGCAGAATCGGGACGAAATCGGATTAAATCAGAGCTTCGCTGAATTCTAGGCGGCGCGGTCGCCGGATTTTCCGGCGCCGCCTTCAACTAACATCCACCAAATGTGATCGTAATCGCGATTAGCCGCATGCTCTAACGGCGTGCGGCCGTCGGCATAGCGTGCGTTAACGTCGATATTTTTGTCGATCAAGCGCTTTACGCCGTCAACATCATTGCGATCGATCAGGCGTTGCAGTTTGTTACTCGCGCGCGCGGCGTTGTCGAACACTTTCAGCGCACCCGCCGCGCCAACCAACATGCGGCCAAAACCGCCATTGGCCGGCGCTTCCATTTCGGGTACCGCGATATCGACTGTTTCACGAATTTTCGCGCCGGCGCGAACTAAGCGGCGCGCGGCGTCGATTGCGCCTGAGCGCACCGCATAAACCAACGGCGTGGCGCCCTCTTTGTCGCGCGGCGAAATCGACGGCTTTAACGTGATCAGTTGCTCGAGTACGACAATGTGATTATTCCCGGCGGCTAAGTGCAACGGCGTCGCGCCGCGCGCATCTTTGGTGGCCTGACTGCAACCCATTTCCAGTAGCACTTCGACCGTGTCGTCGTAACCAAGCCGCGCGGCAATGTGTAGCGGCGTCATCCGATCCGTGCCTTCCAAATTGCGCGCCGCACCACCGCGCACCAAGGCGCGCGCCACGTCGGCGTGATCGTTGCTCGCCGCTTTATGAATCGCCGCCGCGCCTTCTTTATCGCGCGAATTCGCCTTCGCGCCATGGCGCAGCAAACAGTCGACCGTCGCAACATGGCCGAGCGAAGCCGCTTGCAGCAATGCCGTCCAGCCATAATCGGTTTCGGCATTGACGTCGCCGCTGCGCGTGACGATCTCATCGATGACCGTCGTATACGCTTTAAACGCCGCCCAGTGCACGGGTCGATAGCCGGAGCGATCGCTGAAATTCACGTTCGCGCCTTTTTTTATCAGGAACAGCGCCACTTCCTCGCGCCCCTCGAATAGCGCGACCATCAGCGGCGTCCAGCCCTGTTCGTTCGGCGTGTCGATGTCCATGCCGGCGTTGACGAATAACACCACCGTGCTCATGTCGCCGCGAGAAATGCGCGCGAAAAATTCCGGCGCGATGAATTTGATGCTGCGCGCTTCTAAGGCTTCGCGAAACTCGCGGGTTTTCGATTCGGCCTGGGTGATGCGTTGCGAATCGCTCCAAACTTGGACGGTGCCCAAAGATTCGCCACGGTAAAGCAACGTGTGTAATTCGCTTAAGAAGAAAATTTCTTCGGCGACTTTTTGCGGGAAGCCTTTTCGCGTGCCGCGTTTATCGACCAGCAACTCGATAAAATACTCGTTGGCTTTGTTCGTGCCCCAAACTTTGGCGATCTTGGCGAGGATTCTTGGGAATCCTTTTTCAAGTAGCTTGGGATATTTTTCCGGACGAGTGCGGAAAACCTCCGCGAATTGTTCGTTACTGGACACGCAAACGCTCCACGAAAATTATCGCGGCGAACCGATGAAACGAAACTAGGTAGGAATCGCGCAGGCGCATGAGTTGACTAAATATTTGATAACTGAACCCTGCCGATATTCTAGAACAGTATTTGCGATACTGCTATAGACAAACCATCTAATTTATTAATTATTAACAATATTTAAATTTAGTTATCGTTTTGGAGGCGAGCCAGTAACGGCGAAAAGGGGATATTTTTGATACCATCCGCGGAGGCAATATTGGTGCGGTGTTTCAGCGCTGCATTGCTGCAGCCCAGTATCGACGGGCGTCATGGCAGGCTTCGTTTTGCGCGATTCAATTGCGTACAAGGTAAGATCGCATTTTCCATTAGAGGCATTGCCGATGAACGATCTTCTCAACGGCGACACCGCGCTGATCACCGGTGCCGCGTCCGGCATCGGCCGTGGTATCGCGCTAGCATTGGCGCACGAAGGCGCGCGCGTGATGCTCGCGGATATCGATGCGATCAATGGCCGGCGCGTCGCTGACGATCTCATCGCAAGCGGCGCGCAAGCGAGCTTCATCCACGCCGATTTATCGACGGCCGAAGGCGCGGAAAAATTATTTCGCGAAACGATTTCGCAACTCGGCCAGTTGTCCATTCTCGTTCACAGCGCCAGCCCAAAACGCGACGAAAAACAAACCGCTGATGCCGTGACCGACGAGCAATGGCAGGCGATGACGAACGTGAATTTAACGTCGGGATTCAAACTCGGCCGCGCCGCGGCGCAACACATGCGCGATAAAAATATCACCGGGCGCATTTTGTTTGTCACATCGCTGCACGCCGATACACCGCGCAGCTTACCGCATTACAGCGCAGCGAAAGCGGGCACAACGATGGTGATGAAAGAATTGGCGCGCGCCTACGGGGCCTATGGAATCCGCGTCAACGCGATCGCACCCGGCGCGATTCCCGGCGGTGGATTTTCCGCCGATCCGGCGACGCTGATCGATAAGATTGCGCTGGGGCGCGTCGGCACGCCGGAAGATATCGGCAACGCGGCGATCGCGCTATTGAGCAATCGGTTTTCTGCATATGTGACCGGGACGACGCTCGTGGTGGATGGTGGGTTGGCGTTGTTTAACTGGATTGCGCCG
Source organism: Pseudomonadota bacterium (assembly GCA_031406045.1). Lineage (GTDB taxonomy): Bacteria > Pseudomonadota > Gammaproteobacteria > Burkholderiales > JALYOK01 > JALYOK01. The sequence continues at coordinate 301 of JANOGO010000212.1, read as the reverse complement.
CCGGGAAATTAACGAGTCAGCACATCCTTCTTGTCATTGCGAGCTGCCTGTATCGGCGCGGCCGATACAGCCCACGGACCATGAACAGCGTAAACGTTGGCGTTGTAGGGTGGATCAAGCAAAGCGGATCCACCGTGGCGAACATCGTTCGCCGATTTTTTTCGTATATGGACCCCTCCCGTTTTGCAAGCAAATTGTTTTGCTGATGAACCTAAGTACGACTGCTTCCGTATATCCGGCTTCTATCTGGGATTTTGTGTTGCATCCCGAGCCCTGATGAATATCCGCTCACACGTTCCTG
>JANOGO010000205.1:0-6685 GCA_031406045.1 Pseudomonadota bacterium | reverse complement strand
GACCATGAATTCCTGCAGATCGAGGCTATTGTTGGCGTGGGCGCCGCCGTTGATCACGTTCATCATCGGCACCGGTAATTGCATGCCGCCCGCGCCGCCGAGGTAACGATAGAGCGGCAAGCCGGATTCTTCCGCCGCGGCTTTTGCCACCGCCATCGACACCGCTAACATAGCGTTGGCGCCAAGGCGCGATTTGTTTTCGGTGCCGTCGAGGTCGATCAGAATTTTGTCGATGAAGGCTTGTTCGGACGCATCCAATCCGATAATTGCTTCGCAGATCTCCGTGTTGACGTTCTCGACCGCTTTCAACACGCCCTTGCCGAGATAGCGCTGCTTATCGCCATCGCGCAGCTCAACCGCTTCGCGCGAACCGGTCGACGCGCCGGACGGCACGGCGGCGCGCCCGATTACGCCGGATTCTAAAAGCACATCGGCTTCGACCGTGGGATTGCCGCGCGAATCGAGAATTTCCCGAGCCAATACTTCGACGATTGCAGTCATGGATTTTCCTTGATTGTTTAAATTAACGTCGGGCCCTCAACCCAACCCTCTCCCGCGCGCGGGAGAGGGAGTTTAATCCCCTCTCCCCTTCGGGGAGAGGGGACAGGGTGAGGGGGTGGCGTGGCCAATGCAGCGGCAGTCATTAGTTATGAGCCTGCGTTTAAATTATTTTCAGCAAAGCCCTGCTGCTTCACTAACCGATCGATCGCTTGCAAGGTCTTCAGTAATTCTTTCATCTTCGACAACGGCCAAGCATTCGGCCCGTCGGACAACGCCTTCGCCGGATCCGGATGCGTTTCCATAAATATTCCAGCAATGCCAACAGCAACCGCCGCACGTGCCAACACCGGTACAAACTCACGCTGACCGCCACTTTTCGTGCCTTGACCACCGGGCAATTGCACCGAGTGCGTCGCGTCGAATACCACCGGACAACCGGTTTCACGCATGATCGCCAGCGAGCGCATATCCGACACCAAATTGTTGTAGCCAAAACTCACGCCGCGCTCGCACACCATGATGTTGTCTTGGCCGCTGGCTTCGCGTGCTTTATCGACGACGTTTTTCATATCGCCCGGCGCGAGAAATTGGCCTTTTTTGATGTTGACTGGTTTGCCGGCGGAGGCAGCCGCATGGACGAAATCCGTTTGCCGGCAGAGGAACGCCGGCGTTTGCATGACATCGACGACGGCGGCGACGGTAGCGATTTCATTGATGTCGTGGATATCCGTCAGCACCGGCACGCCGATCTGCGCCTTCACTTCGTCGAGAATCTTGAGGCCGGCGTCCATGCCCGGCCCACGAAACGATTTTCCGGAACTGCGATTGGCTTTATCAAACGACGATTTGTAAATGAACGGAATGCCCAGCGAGCCGGCAATTTCTTTTAATTGCCCGGCGGTATCAAGCGCCAGTTGGCGCGATTCGATCACGCAGGGGCCGGCAATCAGAAAAAACGGTTGATCAAGCCCGACCTCAAATCCGCACAGCCGCATCAGTTAACCGTGCTCATTTTTACATTGGCATAGACCGGCGCATTGGCGCTTGCAACGCGCAATGTCGCCTGCTCCAACGCAGCGCGGATGAAAGACGTGAATAGCGGATGACCACCACGCGGTGTCGAGGTGAATTCCGGATGAAACTGACAACCGAAGAACCACGGATGGCTAGGCAATTCGGCGATTTCCGTGAGGTGTTCCGATTGCGTGCGCGCGCTGATGACCATACCGGCTTTTTCTAATCGCTCGATGTAGTGATTGTTGACTTCATAACGATGGCGATGGCGCTCGGCCACGACATCTTTGCCGTAGACGCGATGCGCCAACGTATCGCGCTTGACGTCGCAGGATTGCGCGCCCAAACGCATGGTGCCGCCGAGATTGGAATTTTCGTCGCGCCGCTCAATCTTGCCGTCATGATTTTGCCACTCGGTAATCAGCGCGATGACCGGATGTTTGGTATCTGGATCGAATTCCGTCGAGTTCGCTTTCTCTAAGCCGACGACGTTGCGCGCAAATTCGATCACGGCGATTTGCATGCCCAGACAAATGCCGAGATAGGGTACTTTGTTTTCCCGCGCATATTTCACCGCAGCGATTTTGCCTTCGGTGCCGCGCTTGCCGAAGCCGCCGGGCACCAAAATCGCATCCATGCCGAGCAGCGCGTTGACGCCGTTCGCCTCGATGGTTTCCGAATCGACGTAATGAATATTAACTTTGGCGCGCGTATGAATGCCGGCGTGGATCAAGGCTTCGGAAAGCGATTTGTAGGATTCTGTCAGATCGACATACTTGCCGACCAGGGCGATGCTTACTTCGTACAGCGGATGGTCCTGCGCGTCCGTCAGCTTGCGCCAAGCAGATAAATCCGCCGCGCGAGCGAGAATCCCGAGCTTGTGGCAAACGATTTCGTCGATCATCTGGTCGTGCAGCATCGCCGGAATTTTGTAAATGCTATCGACGTCGGGCGCGGAGATGACCGCTTCCTTGGCGACGTTAGTGAACAATGCAATCTTGCGGCGATCTTCTTCCGGCACCGGGCGATCGGAGCGGCAAATTAAGATATCCGGTTGAATACCGATTTCGCGTAATTCCTTTACCGAATGCTGCGTCGGCTTGGTTTTGATTTCACCGGCGGACGCGAGGTAGGGCACCAACGTCAAATGGATATAACACGTATTGTTGCGGCCTTCCTCGATACCCATTTGGCGAATCGCTTCGAGGAACGGTAAAGATTCGATGTCGCCGACGGTGCCACCGATTTCGACGATTGCGACATCATGGCCTTTCGCGCCTGCCTTGATGTGCAGTTTAATTTCGTCGGTAATGTGCGGAATCACCTGCACGGTGCCGCCGAGATAATCGCCGCGGCGTTCTTTCTTGATGACATTTTCGTAAATTTGGCCGGTGGTGAAATTGTTGCGCTTCCCGGTGCGCACGTTGACGAAGCGTTCGTAATGGCCTAAATCGAGATCGGTCTCCGCGCCATCGTCGGTAACAAACACTTCGCCATGCTGAAACGGACTCATGGTGCCGGGGTCGACGTTGATGTAGGGATCGAGCTTGAGCAGCGTCACGTTGATATTGCGCGACTCGAGAATGGCGCCAAGCCCCGCAGCAGCGATGCCTTTCCCAAGTGAAGAGACCACACCGCCGGTCACAAATACATACTTGGTCATGGGAAACTAGGCTAGTTTGAAAAACGGATTTTAGCGCAAAAGTGGTTTGGGAACAATGAATCCGCTGCCTGTGAATGGCCGTGCCAGCAGCCGCGCCGCGCTTGCTCTCTGGCACGGCATGCCCTGTGAGGTTGAATCCATGCGCCTCTTCATGCACTGCCTGTTGGATTGAATGGTAAGAAGCCGTTAGTTAATTGACACGCTGAATCCAATCGTCGAAACTCGGTCGTATGGATATCACCCAATTGATTGATCGTTATTGTTTGGTTTGGACTGAGGTCAACGCTGATCGCCGCGCGGAATTACTAGACTCGGTCTGGGCGCCGAACGCAACATACACCGACCCGACCGTGTACGCCGCCAACGCGTCGGAACTTCTTGACCACATCGCTCGGGTTCAAGCGGGTCGTCCCGACGCTAACATCGTACGCACCAGCGCAGTCGACGTGCATCACGGCGTTGCCCGGTTTGCCTGGCGCATGATGCGCGCCGACGGTACGGCCATGCCGGATGGCCTCGATATCGCATTTTTAACGGCCGACGAAACTAAGATTGCACGCATTATTGGATTTTTTGGTCTGCTGAAATAAGCGGTCGTTGATTGACCGTTACACCGCTGCGCGCTACAGTCCTGAAGGGATCCGCCGTGCGACCTAATTTCAACGATTTCACCAGGAGGGCATCGATGTTCAATTACACAAAAAAACTGTTTTACGCGTTTCTAGGTATTGTGCTGATTAGCGCAGCGTCCGTTGCGCGCGCCGATGTAACCAAAACTGTTTACCATGTTCACGACGGCACCACTCACGCAACCCACGCGATGTACAACATCATGTTTCAGCTTAAGGGCGATCCGAAATCCAGGATTATTGTTGTTGCGAATTTCGAAGGCATCAAGGCTTTCACCAAAGACGCGAAAGATATGATGGGTAAATCGTTTTCGGCATGGGTAGATGATTTGTCCGTTCAGGGCGTGGAGTTTCGCGTCTGTCAGCAGGCCATGGATTATTTCAAAGTGACGAAGGATCAAATGCTTGATGCCGTAACGGTTGTTCCGTCGGGCGTCGGCGAGATTGCACGCTTGCAATCGCAGGAAGGTTTCGGCTATATCCGGCCGTAAGCAATGTTTCAGGCTGCAGATAGATCAATGTGGCGATGTGGCGCATGGTGGCTCATCGGGCTCCTATTCGTGCTGGCTACCATGCCAACTTCGGCGGAAATGAACAAGATTAAATTTGGACAAATACGAATCAGCTTTTACGCCGTCGCCGGCGCGGTGGTGCAAGAAGTTCTCACTAAACTCGGGCACGACATCGAGGTGATCGAAGGGCTGCATCCCGACATCTTCCCGAAACTTGGCGCCGGAGAAGTGGATACGCTGGTCGCGGCGTGGTTACCCTATGGACACGCCGAATATTGGAAAAAATATGGCGATTGCTGCGTCGAGATCGCCACGCTTTATGAGGGCGCGCATTTTTTCTGGGCGGTGCCGGATTATGTTCCGACCGATGTTGTCGCGAGTGTGAATGATCTGGCCAAGCCCGAGGTCGCTGCGCGCATGCAGAAATTGATTAAAGGCACCGGTCCGGGCTCGGGGCTGATGATCCAGTCACGCAAAATGATGGATGAGTATGGCTTAAGCGCTGCGGGCTACACGCTGGAGCCGAGCCCAGGCAACGAATGGATAGTTCGCTTGCGCGAGGTGGTCGCGCAAAAGCAGTGGGTGGTCACGCCGCTGTGGCAGCCGCAATATTTGAACCAGGCGATCAGCCTGCGCAAATTGGACGAACCACTCGGTCTGATGGGCGGGAAAAATCGCGCTGTGTTGGTGATCAGCAAGAAGCTCGCCGGCGAGTTGCCCGAATCGACGCTCAAGGTGCTGCGGCGCATTCATCTCGGCCTCGATGCGGTGACGAAGATGGATTACCGCGTGAACGTCGAGGGTAAGACGCCGCGCGAAGCGGCGCGGGAATGGATGCAGGGCAATCGAACAGTCGTTGATGCATGGAATTAGGGGGGCTGCCACAAGCCGCGTCCACCTTGCCTCCTGGCGATGCATGGGCTGAGAGGCATTATCCATGAGATTCTCGGGTAGGCATATTTCTTGAATTTAGGCCACTATTGCCCCTACTTTCGCCCTGATGTTTGTAAACATATTCTCAATTTGCCGTTTTCACGGCGCTGCAGCATCACTTGTGGTATCATCCGCGCCTTCGATTAATGCCCGAGTACCTTATGTCCCGCGCCATTCGTAACATCGCAATCATCGCTCACGTTGACCACGGCAAAACGACTTTGGTCGATAAACTCCTGCAGCAGGCCGGCACGTTTGCCGCGCATCAACACATCGCCGAGCGGGTGATGGACAGCAACGATCTTGAGCGCGAGCGCGGCATTACGATTTTGGCGAAGAATTGCGCCGTGACCTATGAAGGCACGCACATTAATATCGTCGACACCCCCGGCCATGCGGATTTCGGCGGCGAGGTCGAGCGCGTGTTGTCGATGGTCGATAGCGTGTTGTTGCTGGTCGATGCGGTCGAAGGCCCGATGCCGCAGACGCGTTTTGTCACGCGCAAGGCATTGGCGCTCGGCTTAAAACCCATCGTCGTCGTCAACAAAATCGATCGCCCCGGCGCGCGGCCGGACTGGGTGGTCAATCACACCTTTGACCTATTCGACAAACTCGGCGCGACCGAAGAGCAGCTCGATTTCCCGGTCATTTACGCCTCCGCGTTGTATGGCTATGCAACGCTCGATCCGAACGTCAAGAGCGAAAACATGCGGCCGCTGTTCGAAGCGATTCTGCAATACGTGCCGGTGCGCGATGCGAATGCCGATCTGCCGTTGCAATTACAAATTTGCTCACTGGATTATTCCAGCTTCGTTGGCCGCATTGGTATCGGCCGCGTGAAGCAGGGCCGCATTCGCGCCGGCCAACAAGTCGCGGTAATGAACGGCCCGGACGCAACGCCGGTGATGGCGAAGGTCAATCAGATATTAAGCTTCGAAGGCTTGGAGCGTGTTGTTGTGCCGGAAGCAGAAGCGGGCGATATCGTATTGATCAACGGCGTCGAGGGTGTCGGCGTTGGCGTGACGATTTGCGATCCCGCGGCGCCAGTTGGCTTGCCGCTATTGCGCGTCGACGAACCGACCCTGACGATGAATTTCATGGTGAACTCGTCGCCGCTCGCCGGCAAAGATGGCAAGTTCGTCACCAGCCGCCAGCTTCGCGAACGCTTGGAACGCGAGTTGCAATCCAACGTCGCACTGAAAGTTGAATTTGGCAGTGATTCCGATTCGTTCGTGGTATCGGGCCGCGGCGAATTGCACTTGACCATTTTGCTGGAAAACATGCGCCGCGAAGGCTATGAAGTGGCCGTCGGCCGGCCGCGCGTGGTGATGAAAGAAATCAACGGCGAGAAACAAGAGCCCTACGAATTGCTCACCGTCGACGTGGAAGACGGACACCAGGGCGCGGTGATGGAAGAACTCGGGCGCCGCCGC
>JANOGO010000171.1:0-5506 GCA_031406045.1 Pseudomonadota bacterium | reverse complement strand
GCAACCGACGGCGATTTTAACGTTGGCACCGTCAGTTTCGAAGCGCTGAAATCCTTGATCGAAGAAAAGCGTAAAAGTGGAATTTCGTTAACGACTCTCGGCTTCGGCATGGGCAGTTACAACGGCGAGCGTAACTACAACGATCGTTTAATGGAGCAACTCGCTGATGCCGGTAACGGTAACTATGCCTTCATCGATACGTTGAACGAAGCGCAAAAAGTATTAGTGGATGAGATGAGTTCGACGCTGAATGCGATCGCGAAAGACGTCAAAATTCAAATCGAATTCAATCCGGATGTCGTCGCCGAGTATCGCTTGATCGGCTACGAAAATCGCGCGCTCAAGCGTGAGGATTTCAATAACGACAAGATCGATGCCGGTGAAATCGGCGCCGGTCATAGCGTAACGGCGCTCTATGAGATCGCCCTGCGAGGCAGTAAGGGAGCGGCTCTTCAGCCATTGCATTATCAAGCTACGGTAAAAGAAACGAGCGCGAAGGGCGACGAAATTGCTCATTTACGCCTGCGCTACAAAGCGCCGAACGGCGACGACAGCCAATTGTTGGAATGGCCGTTACAACGTTCCGCGATCAAGGGTGAGATCGCACAAACATCGGAACGGATGCGCTTCGCCGCAGCGGTGGCAGGCTTCGGCCAGTTGTTGAAAGGCGGCAAGTACACCGGCAACTTTGGCTTCGGCGATGTTGCGAAACTCGCGCAAGGCGCGCGCGGTGACGATCGCTTTGGTTATCGCGGCGAGTTCTTGAGCTTGGTTGGTTTAGCTCAGTCGTTGGGCGAAAATTCGCCGGTATCAAAGCATTTGTCCCAGCAATAATTCACGTAGAATGTGGGGGCGATGGACGGCCCCCACACCTATCAACGATTAGCAGACGAAGCCTTGATGTTGCGTTATCGCGACGGCGAGTTGCCTGCTTTCGAACCGCTCTACCAGCGCCACAAGGGCGGGGTGTATCGCTATTTGCTGCGCGGTTGCGGCAACCATTCCTTGGCGGACGAATTATTCCAAGAAGTGTGGCTGTCGCTGGTGAAAGCGCGTGAACGCTACACGCCGAGCGCGAAGTTCGCGACGTATCTTTATCGCATCGCGCACAATCGGTTGATCGATTATTACCGCCAACATGGCATCCAAATTGAGTCGCCGCTGCCGGAAGATGACGACGGCGATTCGTGGCACGGCGCGACGCCTGACAACCCGGAGCAAATCGTTGCGGCGCGCCAGCAAGCCGTCAAGGTGATCGACGTGATCGACAATTTACCGATCGAGCAGCGCGAAGCATTTTTGTTATTTGAAGAAGGCGGCTTGAGTGTGGACGAAATTGCCGAGGCGACATCGGTGAACAAAGAAACGGCGAAGAGCCGGTTGCGCTACGCCTTCAACAAATTGCGTCGCGCGCTGGAGCAATGACCATGAGCAAGCAAGATTTTGACGTTTACCTCGCCCGCGCGTCCAACCTGTCGCAACGATATCGCGACGAGGCGACCGATAAGCCCAGCCAAGCGCTGGATTCGCTGATCCTGACGGCATCGCGCCGCGCGCCGGTGAATGTGGCGCAAAAGGAACCGGTGTCGTGGTTCAAGCGTTGGCGCGTTCCGCTTTCGATCGCGGCGGTGATGATGTTGAGCGTCGGCGTGACCTTGCGTGTCGTGATGCAGGAAGCGAAGCAATCGTCCCCAGCCGGCTATGCCTTGCCGAAGGAGGAAAGCGCAGCGCCGCCGACGACGGCGAAGCCGGCGCAACCGCCAGCAGAAGCGGCGGCCGGCGCGGTGTCCGGTGGTGCTCCTGCGTCCTCCGCCGTTGATCCGCCGCCCGTACCTGCCGATGTCACCAAGAAAAACGATCAAGACATGGAGCAGGAAAAAGAAATCGCGATCGACGAACCGATGTCGAATGCATTTCCGGCCGCGCCGCCGAGCGTGCTAAAAGATAAAGCGGTTGCGCCGATGCCATCGCCAGCACCCAGTAGCAGCGCGGCTCCTAGCCAAGATGCCTTGGAGAGCCAATCGGGGAGCGGCTTTTCGAGCAATGATCTTGAGAAACGCAGATCCGCTCCGCGGGCCGAGCAGGATTCATCGATGGCCGAAGTGCCAAGCTCGCCCGCTAAACGCGACGACGATGTGTTATCGCGGCAGCGCGAGCAAGCCGCGCCCGAAGCCAAACAAAGCGAGATGCGTGCCGCGCCGGCACAAGCTTTCCCCAGCGAAGGTCCGCGCTTACCGGAAGGCCATTACCCGGTGGTCGACGGCAAAACCTATCGCGCCGAAAATGCCAAAGCCGACGAGGCTGCAGAAAAAAAGGTAACGGGCAGCGACGCGATTATCGACAACATCGAAGATGCGCCGGAAGCCTGGCTGCGCCGCGTCGCGGAATTGCGGCGTTTAGGCCGCAACGACGAAGCGAATGCCGAGTTGGAACGTTTTCGTAAGCGTTATCCTGATTACAACGCGCCGGTTGATCGGTAACGTAGTGACTGGCTTTAGATTGTTTGCTCCTGATGCTCAGCCTTACGCGGATGAAAGCTCCTTCCCCTTCAAGGGGAAGGCTGGGTTGGGGATGGGTTTGATGCATAGCTGCCGCAACACCCATCCCCACCCTAGCCCTCCCCTTGAAGGGGAGGGACGTTTCTAAGACCCGAGTGCGATTCGCTAACAAACCAATTTCCTAACAGAATTAAATAATCCTATGGCCTTCGGCGCACTGATCATCGGCGATGAAATTTTAAGCGGCAAACGTCAAGACAAACATTTCGTCAAAGTCATCGATATTCTGAAACAGCGCGGCCTCGAGTTAGCCTGGGCGGAATATTTGGGCGACGATCCACAGCGAATTACCGCCACACTTAAACGAACGTTCGCGGGCGACGACGTGGTGTTTAGTTTCGGCGGTATCGGCGCGACGCCGGATGACCACACGCGCCAATGCGCCGCCGCTGCGCTGGGCGTGCCGATTGCCGCGCATCCCGAGGCAACGAAAGAAATCGTCGATCGTTTTGGCGACGCGGCTTATCCGCATCGCGTGAAAATGGCGGAGTTTCCGGCGGGCGCGGCGTTGGTGCCGAATCCATTCAATCGCATCGCCGGTTTTAATGTCGGCAAACATTATTTCCTGCCGGGGTTTCCGGAAATGTCCTGGCCGATGATGGAGTGGGTGCTCGATACGCATTACAGCCATTTGTTTATCGCCACACCGCCGGTAGAAGAAGTCATCATCACCGAGGGCGCGGGCGAGGGCGATTTGATCGACGCGATGAACGATATCGTCGCGCGCTATCCTGATCTGAAGCTCTCTAGCCTCCCGCGATTAGTGGTCGATAATCGGCGTATCATAGAGCTAGGCATCAAGGGAAATTCAGCGCGTGTCGCTGAGGCCATGGCAAGCATAAAACAGACGGTTAAAACCTTAGGCTTTCAGTACACGGACAAACGTTAACATTTGTTACGGGGGCTTGCGCCCCTTGATCCTAGTTTTTCGAAGGCCAATAATGGCTGCGCGTGGTAGTAAGCGCGAATACATTCAATCAATCTCGGAACAAGGGGGGCTACACATGGCAAGCATTCAGGATATTGAGGGCGTCGGCGATCAGTACGCCGACAAGTTGAGGGCAATCGGCATTGCATCGACCGATTCCTTACTGGAAAAAGGCGCAACCGCTAAGGGCCGCGCCGACATCGTTACAAAAAGCGGCATCGGCGCAAAGCTAATTCTGCGCTGGGTCAATCATTCCGATCTATTTCGTATTAAAGGCGTGGCCGGGCAATACTCCGAACTTCTGGAAGCGGCCGGAGTCGATACCGTCGTAGAACTCTCGAAACGCAAAGCCGATAATCTGTATGAAATGATGGTGAAAACGAACGGCGAAAAGCGCATGGTTCGGGCGTTGCCTTCGCAAGATAAGGTGACCGATTGGGTCGCACAGGCGAAAGCGCTGCCGCGCAAAGTACAATATTAAAAGTCGAGGGTTTTGCCTCGGTCGTAACTCAAGGAGATAAATCATGGGAATGTTAGACGGATTATTGGGCTCGGTGTTGGGCAAGGCGATGGGCGGCGGGCAGCAGGGCAATGCCCTACTGGATGCCGCGATGGGATTGTTGAACAACTCACAATCCGGCGGGTTAAGCGGCTTGCTCGATAAATTCAAAGGCGCAGGTTTGGGCGATCAGGCCGCGTCATGGGTCGGCAAGGGCGAAAATACGCCGGTCTCCGGCGACCAAGTGCAAAATGCCTTAGGCGGCGATTTCATTAGCCAAATTGCCAGTAAACTCGGCGTCGATGCAGGCCAAGCCTCCGGTGGCTTGGCGCAATTGTTGCCGACGTTGATCGATAAATTGACGCCCGACGGCGCAGTGCCGGCCGAAGGCAATCAGTTGGAACAAGGGATCGCCAGCTTGCGCAAAATGTTCGGCTGAGGCCGGTTCATTTGGCGCATAAAATCGCAAGCCGGAAGTCGATCCTTCCGGCTTTTTCTTTCTTTGAAGGAGTAAAGATCAAGATGAAATGGATGTCCAATTTCTTTATGGTTGTGGTAGCGGGATTCGTTGCGATTGACGCGGCACAAGCCTTGGCTGCCGACGATCCGCTGTGGGATCAACTCAAAAAAGGCGGCTACATTATTTTGATGCGCAACACCGTCGTCGACGAAGGGCTCGGCGATCCGAAAGGCTATAAGGTCGCCGATTGCGCGACTCAATTGAACTTGAACGACAAGAGCCGTGCCGAGGCGAAAAAAATCGGCGAAGAATTTAAGAAACGCAAAATCCCGATCAAGCAAGTGTTGACCAGCGCGCTTTGTCGAACCAAAGAGACGGCGCAACTGGCGTTCGGTAAAGCCGATGTTTGGGAGCCGCTCAATTCTTTTTACGACAAGCCCGATCGCCGATCGGAGCAAACGCGCATGCTGCATCAGCGCATGGAAAAGCCGCCGACCGACGGCACTAATTTGGTCCTGATCACCCATGGTTACAACATCGTATCGGCAACGGGTTTGAATCCCGATCCGGGTGATATGTTAATCATCGCGCCGGCTTTTCGCGTCGGGTATAAAGTGATCGGTGAGCTGTCGGCGAAGAAATAATTTGCGATTTTAGCTTGCATGGCTGTCGACCAATACCGATGCGGCTCTTCGGATACGCATTGCCAGGAGCCGTTATCCATAAGGGTCTTGGAGCATATGACGTGGTGCTTCGAAATCGATTGGGTTTTATGCCCGCACCACGGACATCAATCCTGTCATCCCCGCGAAGGCGGGGATCCATAGGGCCCATGCAGGAAGAAACGCTAAATGGGTTCCCGCCTTCGCGGGAACGACAATCCGTGGGGGCGAATCGCTCGCGCAACTACAGGCCGCGAATGAGATGCAAACTGAACGATGCAAGATACTAATTCGTGACCACCCCATCATCCAATAGCCTCGCCCCGGGCGTAACGCGCCGCGAAGTATGGGGTTGGTCGATGTACGATTTCGCCAATTCCGGTTACACCACCGTAGTTA
>JANOGO010000144.1:0-3428 GCA_031406045.1 Pseudomonadota bacterium | reverse complement strand
TTCACGCGCTGTCGATGCAAACGTTAACGCCCGAACAATGGGCGGCACAAAAGTAATCCATGGACAAAATTAAGGTCACCGGCGGCAAACCGCTCAAAGGTGAAGTGCAAATTTCCGGCGCGAAAAATGCCGCGCTGCCGATTTTGTGTGCCGCGTTGCTAACGCGCGAGCCGCTGCGCCTGCGCAACGTACCTGATCTCGCCGACGTCGGCACGATGCTAAAACTGCTGAAGAAAGCCGGTGTGATCGTCGCACAAGATGCCGAATTCGGCGTCGAGCTCGAAGCGGCGAACGTGACCCATCTCGAAGCCCATTACGATCTGGTCAAAACCATGCGCGCGTCGATTTTGATGCTCGGGCCGATGATCGCACGCTTCGGTGAGGCGCGTGTGTCGCTGCCCGGCGGCTGCGCGATCGGCGAGCGGCCAGTGGATTTGCATGTCAAGGGTTTGCAAGCCATGGGCGCGGAAATCGTCATCGACCACGGCTACATTATCGCCAAAGCCGCGCGCCTCAAAGGCTGCCGCATTTTCATGGATAAAGTGACCGTCACCGGCACGGAAAATTTAATGATGGCGGCGACGTTGGCCGATGGTGTGACGACGCTGGAAAATTCCGCGCGCGAACCGGAAGTGGTCGATCTCGCCAATTGTTTGATCGCGATGGGCGCCAAAATTAAAGGCCACGGCAGCGACGTGATTTCGATTCAAGGTGTGAGCCGGCTGGTTGGCGCGGCTCACAGCATCATGCCGGATCGAATCGAGACCGGCACATTTTTAGTCGCCGCCGCCGCAACCGGCGGCGAAATCGTCGCGACTAATACGCGCAGCGACATTCTGGAATCCGTGCTCGACAAGCTCGAAGAAGCGAACGCAAAAATCGAACGCGGCAGCGATTTTATCAAACTTTCGATGCGCGGACCGAACCATGGCGTGAGCCTGCGCACAGCGCCCTACCCCGCGTTCCCAACGGACATGCAAGCACAATTTATGGCGATGAACGCCGTTGCCGACGGCACGACGGTGATCACCGAAACAATTTTCGAAAACCGCTACATGCACGTGCAAGAATTGCGCCGCCTCGGCGCAAAAATCGACATCGAAGGCAACGCCGCCATCGTGCGCGGCGTACCGAAACTGGAAGGCGCGACGGTGATGGCGACGGATTTACGTGCGTCGGCATCGCTGGTGATCGCCGGATTGATCGCCCAGGGCTACACCATTATCGAGCGCATTTATCACCTTGATCGCGGCTATGAACATATCGAACAGAAGCTCAGCCAACTCGGCGCGCAAATCGAACGTGTAAGATAATTTTTTATATACTTGTTTGACCCAAAATAGGTTATGCTAACGCGATAGTTTTTGGGAACAAACGCCGTGCCAACGCACTTCAACGGCCTAGCCGATTTAATAATCAAATTTCCGAATGAACAGTCGTGCATTGATCACTTTACGGCAATCCGTTGGACAAAACGGCCGTTCTGCCCTCATTGCAAAAGCGAAACGGTTTATCACTTCGCAGATAAGCGTACACACAAATGTGGCGAATGCCGCAAAAAATTTAGCATACGAGTCGGTACAATCTTTGAGGACTCTAAAATTCCGCTGCAAAAGTGGTTCGTGGCTATTTATTTAGCGGCGTCACGCACACAGAGTATCGGTAGTATTAGCCTTGGTATGGATATTGGTGTCACTCAAAAAACGGCCTGGTTTGTATTGAATCGCTTGTGTCACGCCAGCCAAACAAAATCCTTCAATTCAATATCGCTATGAATCATGTGTACGAGCCTCGTAAATCCAATAAGCACATTCAAATACGGCGATAGTTAGAAGGAGTTGATCGCATGAGGGGCAAAAAAATTGACACTGACAGATTAGCGGGTATGGCTTTTGATGAGGCTTTATCGAGGCTTGCGAGTACCGATCCGGGCGAACTCGCCGATGTTTCCAAGGAATCCATTGGCGATGGGGCAATTGAAAGGCTTATCGCCAAGTTTGAGAATGCCTCTCAGAATGAGGAGGGCGTTGAGTTTTGGTTTGCGAGAGACTTGCAAATTTTGTTGGGGTATGAAAGCTCGTGGCAGAATTTTATGAATGTAATAGTCAAGGCAAAAATTTCTTGCAAATCAACCGGATACAGTATCGACGACCATTTTAATGACGTCATTAAGATGGTGCCCATTGGTTCGGGTGCAGAGCGCGAAATGGCTGACGTCCGGCTTACGAGATATGCCTGTTACTTAATTGCCCAAAATGCGGACTCGCGTAAAAAGCCGGTGGCATTTGCACAAACTTACTTCGCCGTTCAAACGCGGCGGCAAGAGATTCGCGATGATGATGAGGCGAGTTACATCCCCTTATCGGAAGATCAAAAACGCCTGCTTCTTCGAGATGAAATGAAAGAACATAACAAGCGTTTGGCGAGCACCGCCAAGGGCGCAGGTGTTATCGAACCGCTTGACTTTGCAATCTTTCAGAATTTTGGCTACAAAGGGCTTTATGGCGGACTGGACAGAGTTGGCATTCAACGCGTTAAGGGTCTCAAATCTAGGGCAAATATCTTAGACCACATGGGTAGTACCGAGCTTGCCGCAAATCTGTTTAGAGCAACTCAAGCGGAAGACAAACTTAAACGGGAAAATATCAAGGGCAAAGATAAGGCTAACGTTGCTCACTTTGACGTAGGCCAGAAAGTACGACAAGCGATAAAGGACATCGGGGGCGCTATGCCCGAGACTCTGCCTCAAGCCGAAGACATCGCCAAGGTTGGTCGCAGATTTCAGAGGGCTATTAAGAACAGTCAGGAGGCTGACAAGCTCGACCCCAAGAAATAAGTGCAGGGAATTTGTATTTCGAACGCGCAAAAAATGCTTGCGCGTTGTGTGTTTGTAATACCGTAAAATAACGCTTTAATTCCAAGCTTCAGCATGACAACCGCAACACAGGCAAACGGTTTTGCCGGGATAACTATTGCGCTTTCCAGAGGCCGCATTTTCGACGAGACAGTGCCCCTGCTCGCCGCCGCCGGCATCCAAGCCCAGGAAGATCCCGAGCAATCGCGTAAACTCATCATCGGCACCGGCCGCGCCGATGTGCGGCTGATTATCGTTCGCGCCAGCGACGTGCCGACCTATGTGCAATACGGTGCGGCGGATTTGGGCATCGCCGGCAAAGATGTATTGCTGGAGCACGGCGGCGCCGGACTGTATCAGCCGCTAGACCTCAACATCGCGCGCTGCAAAATGATGGTGGCAACTCGAGCGGGATTCGATTATGCCGGCGTCGTGCGCCGTGGCGCACGCTTGAAAGTTGTGACGAAATATATGGAAGTCGCGCGCGAACATTTCGCCGCGAAAGGCATGCACGTCGACCTGATAAAGCTCTACGGCTCGATGGAACTCGGGCCGCTGGTCGGCCTCGCCGATG
>JANOGO010000142.1:0-6825 GCA_031406045.1 Pseudomonadota bacterium | reverse complement strand
ATCGGAATTGAAAGATTTCGACGCCACCATCACGCACCACACCATGGTGCACGAGCAATTGACGCGCTTTTACCAAGGGTTCCGCCGCGACGCACACCCGATGGCGGTCATGGTCGGCGTAGTGGGCGCATTGTCGGCCTTCTATCATGATTCGCTGGACATTACTAATCCGCATCATCGCCAGGTGTCGGCGATCCGCTTGATCGCAAAAGTACCAACGATTGCGGCGATGTGTTATCGCTACAACACCGGCTTGCCGTTCCAATATCCGCGTAACGATTTATCCTACGCGGCGAATTTTTTACAGATGATGTTCGCCACGCCATGCGAGAAGTACGTATCGAACCCGGTACTGGTCAAAGCGATGGATCGCATCTTAATCCTGCACGCCGATCACGAGCAAAACGCGTCGACCTCGACGGTGCGTTTGGCCGGTTCAAGCGGCGCCAATCCGTTCGCGTGCATCGCCGCCGGTATCGCCGCGTTATGGGGCCCCGCCCACGGCGGCGCGAATGAAGCCGTGTTGAAGATGCTCGACGAAATCGGCGACGTGGCGAATATTCCCAAGTATATCGCGATGGTCAAGGACAAAAGCTCCGGCTACAAGCTGATGGGTTTCGGCCATCGCGTTTACAAAAACATGGACCCACGCGCCGGCATCATGCGCAAAACCTGCCATGAAGTGCTGACCGAGCTCGGCTTGCATGACAACAAGCTGTTCAAGCTCGCGCTCGCGCTGGAAAAAATCGCGCTGGAAGATCCTTATTTCATCGAGAAAAAACTCTATCCCAACGTCGATTTCTATTCCGGCATCGTATTGCGTGCCTTGGGCATTCCGATCAGCATGTTCACCGCGGTTTTCGCGATGGGCCGCACCATCGGTTGGATTTCTCAGTGGGCGGAAATGATCGCCGATCCGGAGCAGAAAATCGGTCGGCCGCGACAACTGTATCGAGGCGCCGTGCGGCGCGATTATTCGGTCATCGATAAGCGCGCGTAATTTGGAGTTTGCCTGACGCGACGACAAATCACGAATAAAGGACCTGCGCCATGATGAAAGCTTTTTTGGAGAATTCTCATCTGTTCGGCGCGAATGCGCCTTTCATTGAAGATCTATACGAAAGCTATTTGCGCGATCCAGCTAGTGTCGCGGCAGAATGGAAATCGTATTTCGACGCGTTGCAAAAAGCGTCCGGCGCACTGACGCAAGATATTGCCCATGCACCGATCGTTGCGGCGTTCACCGAGCGCGCAAAAGCCGGTCTGCAAAACTTCACTGCTGCGCGTCAAGATACCGAACACGCGCGTAAACAAGTTTCGGTATTGCAATTAATCAATGCCCATCGTTTTCTCGGCTCGCGTCACGCCACGCTCGATCCACTGAAGCGCCAAGAAAAACCGCATATTCCCGAGCTTGAGCCCAGCCACTACGGCCTCACCGAGGTCGATATGGGCACCTCGTTCAATTCCGGGTCGCTAGTGGGTTTCGATCAGGCTACGCTGAGCGAAATCCTCGGCGCCGTGCGTGCGACCTACTGCGGCAACATCGGTGTCGAGTACATGTACATCACCGACACCGAGCAAAAGCGCTGGATTCAACAACGTTTCGAAAGCCAGCGTGCCCAAGCGAAATATAGCGCCGTGGAGCGCAAACATATTCTCGAGCGTCTAACGGCGGCCGAGACATTAGAAAAATATCTTCACACGCGTTATGTAGGCCAAAAACGCTTTTCGCTGGAAGGCGGTGAGAGTTTAATTCCGCTGCTGGAAAATTTAATTCAGCGTGCGGGCGCGAGCGGCGTGCAAGAAATCGTCATTGGCATGGCGCATCGCGGCCGCTTGAACGTGTTGGTCAATGTGCTCGGTAAATTGCCGCAGGATTTATTTTCCGAGTTTGAAGGGAAACACGCGTCGGATTTATCGTCCGGCGACGTGAAATATCACCTCGGTTTTTCCAGCGACATTAACACCCCCGGTGGCGCGGTTCATTTGACCTTGGCGTTTAATCCATCGCATTTGGAGATCGTTAATCCGGTGGTCGAAGGTTCGGTGCGCGCGCGCCAGCAACGCCGCGCCGATCGCGAAGGCAAGCAAGTCTTGCCGGTATTGATTCATGGCGACGCGGCCTTTGCCGGCCAAGGCGTCGTGATGGAAACGATGGCGCTGTCGCAAACGCGCGGCTATCGCACCGGCGGCACCGTGCATGTCGTCGTCAACAATCAAATTGGCTTTACGACGTCCGATCCGCGCGACACGCGTTCCTCAATTTATTGCACCGATATCGCCAAGCTGATCGAAGTGCCGGTATTTCATGTCAATGGCGACGACCCGGAAAGCGTGTTGCTAGCGATTGAAAACGCATTCGATTTTCGCACCAAGTTCGGCAAAGATGCAATCATCGATTTAGTGTGTTTTCGCAAGCTCGGCCACAACGAGCAAGACGAGCCGCTGGTGACGCAGCCGCTGATGTATAAAAAAATCGCTCAACATCCCGGCACGCGCAAGCTCTATGCGTTGCGGTTGGCGGAAGAGGGCGTGATCGGCGAGACCGAAGCCGAAGACATGATTAAATCTATTCGCGCTGCGCTCGATGCCGGACAAAGCACGAATAGCGCGATTCTTTACAACCATAAACCGCCGTTCGCAATCGATTGGGCGCCGTATCAAAAAATCGATTGGCGGCATCCGACCAAATCCGCAGTGCTGCGCAAAGAGTTGGAAGAACTCGCGGTTCGGCTCACGACATTTCCGGAAAATTTCAAGCTACACCCGAGCGTTGAGCGCATGATATCGGCGCGGCGCGAAATGGGGCTGGGCAAGCTCGTGCTCGATTGGGGCATGGCGGAAAATCTTGCCTACGCGTCATTGCTGAAAGAAGGGCATTCGATTCGCCTGTCCGGTCAAGACAGCGGACGCGGCACGTTCTCGCATCGCCACGCGGTTTTCCACGATCAGAATCGCGAAAAATGGGACGCCGGCAGCTATATTCCGCTGCGAAATTTATTCCCCGGCCAACCGGATTTTCTGGTCATCGATTCGTTGTTGTCGGAAGAAGCGGTGCTCGGATTCGAGTACGGTTATGCCACGGCCGATCCAACGACATTCGTCATTTGGGAGGCGCAGTTCGGCGATTTTGCCAATGGCGCGCAAGTGGTGATCGATCAATTTATCAGCTCCGGCGAAACCAAATGGGGACGCTTATGCGGCCTCACCATGTTGCTGCCGCACGGCTACGAAGGCCAAGGCCCGGAGCATTCTTCGGCGCGGCTAGAACGCTATTTACAAATGTGCGCCGAGCACAATATTCAAGTGTGCGTGCCTTCCAGTCCTGCGCAATTTTTTCACTTGCTGCGGCGGCAGATGGTTCGGCCAATGCGCAAACCGCTCATTATCATCACGCCTAAAAGTTTGCTTCGCCGCAAGGAATCCACCTCGGATTTGAACGAATTGGCTAACGGCATATTCCAACCGGTCATTGCCGAAATCGACGCACTCGATGTGAAAAAAGTGAAGCGCGTCGTTGCCTGCAGCGGCAAAATTTATTTCGATCTGCTCGCCGAGCGGCGCGCGCGCAATATCGATGATATTGCCATCATCCGCCTCGAGCAACTGTACCCGTTTCCGCATGAAGAATTCGCCGCCGAGATGCAACGCTATCCGAAAGCAAAGAGTGTGATCTGGGCTCAAGAGGAGCCGGGCAATCAAGGCGCGTGGCATCGCATCCAACATTATTTGTTGCGCGATATGCGCGACGATCAAGAGCTAACCTACGCATTACGTCCGTCGTCGGCGTCGCCCGCGGTCGGCTATCTTGCGAAGCATAACGAACAGCAAAAAGCGGTGATGGATGCCGCGTTAAGTTTTACACCCACCAAGTAATCTTCTGGAGAGAACATGCTTGTCGATGTCAAAGTTCCGCAATTATCTGAATCGGTCGCCGAAGCCACGCTCGTCACCTGGCATAAAAAACCTGGCGATTACGTCGAGCGCGATGAAAATTTAATCGACATCGAGACCGTCAAAGTGGTGTTGGAATTGCCGGCGCCGATGTCCGTCGTGTTGGTAAAAATTGCCAAGGCTGACGGCGGCACGGTCATTAGCAACGAAGTAATCGCGTCGATCGATACCGAAGCAAAAGCGGCAATCGCCAAAGCCGCCGCGCCAGCAGCCAGGCAGGAAGCGGCTCCCAAGCCTGCCCTCGCTGCAAGCCAAGTAGCGCCTGCCTCACAGGCCGATGCCTTACCGGCAGCACGCAAGATGCTCGCCGAACAAGGATTGAGCGCTGGTGATGTCGCCGGAACCGGGCGCGGCGCTCGTGTGACAAAAGGCGACGTGATCGCACATACCGAAAGCAAACTCGCAACGCCGCCCCCATCGCCCGCGGAGGTTTTGAATCTTACATCAATGCGAATTGCCGGCCGGCCCGAGCAGCGGGTGCCGATGTCACGCTTGCGCGCACGCATCGCCGAGCGCTTGGTGCAATCGCAATCCACCGCGGCGATTTTGACAACGTTCAACGAAGTCAACATGAAGCCGGTGATGGAACTGCGCAATAAGTACAAAGAAAAATTCGAGAAGGAACATGGCGTGAAACTCGGCTTCATGTCGTTCTTCGTCAAAGCCGCTGTTGCCGCGCTGAAAAAATTTCCGTTAGTGAATGCGTCGATCGACGGCAACGACATCATCTATCACGGCTACTACGACATCGGCATCGCTGTCGGCAGTCCGCGCGGCTTAGTTGTTCCGATCATTCGCGACGCCGATCGATTGTCGTTCTCCGATATCGAAAAACGCATCGCCGATTTCGGCGCGCGCGCGCAGGACGGCAAACTCACCATCGAAGAATTGTCCGGCGGCACGTTCTCGATTTCCAACGGCGGCGTATTCGGTTCGATGTTGTCGACACCGATCATCAACCCGCCGCAGTCGGCCATCCTGGGCGTGCATGCGACTAAAGAGCGGCCCGTCGTCGAGAACGGCCAAATCGTCATCCGGCCGATGAATTACTTGGCGCTATCCTACGACCATCGCATCATCGACGGCCGCGAAGCGGTGTTGTCGCTGGTCGCAATGAAAGATGCGTTGGAAGATCCGGCGCGGTTGCTGCTTGAACTATGAATGCGTGAGGGGTGAGGCGTGAGGAGTCAGGTGTAAAACCGTTCCGCGCAACGCAAATTTGAACTCAGGTCTCCCCTCACTCCTGACACCTACCTCCTCACACTTAACTATGTCTCAAACTTTCGATGTCGCCGTAATCGGCGGCGGCCCTGGTGGTTATGTTGCGGCGATACGCGCCGCGCAGCTTGGCTTCAATACCGTCTGTATCGACAACTGGAAAAACGCGAAAGGCAAACCCAGCCTCGGCGGAACGTGCTTAAACGTCGGATGTATTCCGTCGAAAGCTCTGCTGGAATCGTCGGAAAATTATCATCGCGTGATGCATAGTTTTGCCGACCACGGCATTCAAGCGCAAAGCGTCACGCTCGACCTCGTAAAAATGCTTTCACGCAAAGATAAAATCGTCGATCAACTCACCGGCGGTATTGGTTTTTTGTTGAAGAAAAATAAAGTCGCGTCATTGCACGGCACGGCACGTTTTGTCGGTGGCGGCGATGCTTATCAAATTGAAGTGGTCGACGGCGAAAAACGCGAAACTATTTCCGCAAAACACGTGGTGATTGCTACCGGCTCCATGCCGCGTGCGTTACCGTTTGCGAAAGTCGACAACCAATTGATTCTCGATAACGAGGGTGCGCTTGCGATTCCGGCTGTGCCAAAAAAATTGGGCGTAATCGGCGCCGGCGTCATCGGCTTGGAAATGGGCAGCGTATGGAAACGCCTCGGCGCGGTTGTGACAATTTTAGAAGCGCTCCCGGAATTCCTCGGCGCAGTCGATGAACAAATCGCCGCGGAAGCGCGCAAGATTTTCACCAAAGAACAAGGTTTGGCCATTGAGCTAGGCGTGAAAATAAAATCGGTCACGACGGCAAAAAATCAAGTGACAATCGATTACGAAGGCGCGGACGGCGCGAAGCAATTGATCGTCGACAAACTCATTATGGCCGTCGGCCGCGCGCCGAATACGACGGGCCTCAATCTCGACGCGATTGGCGTGAAATTAGACGCAAAAGGCTTCATTCAAGTCGACGGAAATTGCCGCACCATTGCCAATAATGTTTACGCCATCGGCGATGTCGTGCGCGGACCGATGCTGGCGCACAAAGCGTCGGAAGAGGGCGTCGCGGTCGCCGAATTAATCGCCGGCCAAAAGAGCCACGTTAATCTCGATACGATTCCGTGGGTAATTTACACTGCACCGGAAATCGCCTGGGTCGGCGAAACGGAAAAACAACTAAAAGCGCGCGGCGTTGAGTATCGCGCCGGTAGTTTTCCGTTCATGGCGAACGGTCGCGCCAAAGGCATCGGTGAGACGCATGGCTTCGTGAAAATGCTCGCCGATGCGAAAACCGATCGCATCCTCGGCGTGCATATTCTTGGGCCATTTGCGTCCGAGTTAATCGCCGAAGCCGTCGTCGCGATGGAGTTCGGCGCATCGTCGGAAGATATCGCGCGCATCGTTCATGCGCATCCGTCGTTGTCCGAAGTGATGCATGAAGCGGCGCTGGCGGTGGATAAACGTGCTGTGCATATTTGAAAATTTGAACGCACGCTCCCCCCAAACTTGTCATTGCGAGCTGCCTGTATTGGCGCGGCCGATACTGCTCATGGACCATGAACAGCGTAAACGTTGGCGTTGTAGGGTGGATCAAGCAAAGCGGATCCACCGTGGCGAACATCGTTCGCCGATTTTTTTCGCCCATGGTG
>JANOGO010000141.1:0-4927 GCA_031406045.1 Pseudomonadota bacterium | reverse complement strand
TTCCACCAAATCTCAAACTTCCAGCCGATCTTGCGAGCCGAATCGTCCCCGCACAACAAGCCGCGATCGACGCGGCCGCGTTGTTCGCTAAATCCAAACTCCCCACGCGCCAAGACCGCAAATGGGAAATCGAACTCGCGCCGCTCACGCGCATACAGGCGTGGAACATCGAGCCCATCAAAAAAGGTGAGTCAATCGAAGTGGTTGGCTTTACTTTCCCGAAACAAGAAGGCGAAGCGATATTACGCGCGGAGTTTTTGTTTCGTGGCGGTAAGGCTTATGGATTGAGATCGTCGCCGGTCTAACAGTTATCGCATCAGTTGTCGTTCCCGCGAAGGCGGGAACCCATAGAGCTTTAACTGGATCGATCGCGCGCTTCTCGACAAATTCATCTACCCTATGGAACCCTGCCTTCGCGGGGATGGGTGGCTGGCCTTGAACCACACATTGGGTTTTGTGCAGGTAGTGTGAAAATTGAAGTTCAATTCACCTCGAAAGCCCAAGGCTACCCCACCCCGAAGGGGCGAGGCGACGATACTCCCTCTCCCGCTTCGCGGGAGAGGGATGGGGTGAGGGGTCGGCTTAGGTTTGAGACCTGTGCGGTTCATGGTCCGTGGGCAGTATCGGCCGCGCCGATACAGGCAGCTCGCAATGAGTGCCCTGGGAGCCAATATCCACGCGCCTTTCGCCCAAGGCGACGCGGTCAGGGCAATGGCTGTTCGGCCGTTTTGGCTTCCTGCTCTTGCTGCAAGGTCCACATGCGCGCGTAAGCGCCGTTCAACGCCAGCAATTCGCGATGAGATCCGCGCTCGACGATGTTGCCGTGATCCATCACTAAAATTTGGTCGGCGTCGACAATGGTCGACAGGCGATGGGCGATGACCAATGTTGTGTGATCGCGCGAAACTTCGCGCAGTTCCGCTTGGATGATTTTTTCGGTTTTGGAATCGAGCGCCGATGTCGCTTCGTCGAACACCAAGATGCTCGGATTTTTCAGAACCGTGCGCGCGATCGCGACGCGCTGTTTTTCGCCGCCGGATAATTTCAAGCCGCGCTCGCCGACCATGCTGTCGTATTTATCCGGCAAGGTCTCGATGAAATCGTGAATATGCGCGTGCTTCGCCGCTTGGATAATTTCGTCGCGCGTTGCGTCCGGTTTGCCGTAGGCGATGTTGTAGTAAATCGTATCGTTGAACAACACCGTGTCTTGCGGAACGATGCCGATGGCGTTGCGCAAACTTTTTTGCGTGACGTGGCGAATATCTTGGCCGTCGATGGAAATGCCGCCACCGCTGACTTCGTAAAAGCGAAACAGCAAGCGCGATAGCGTTGATTTTCCCGCGCCGCTCGAGCCGACCACGGCGACTTTACTGCCCGGCGCAATCGTAAAATCGACGTCGTTAAGAATCTCCCGGCGTTGATCGTAAGCGAAATTCACATGATCGAAACGCACCTCGCCGCGCGTGACGACCAGCTCGCGCGCATCCGGCGCGTCTTGAATTTCCGCGTTCACGCGCAGCAAGGTAAACATCTTGTCCATGTCCACCAGCGCTTGCTTGATCTCGCGATAAATCATGCCCAAGAAATTCAGTGGAATATAAAGTTGGATCAGCAAGGTGTTGATCAACACGAAATCGCCCAAGGTCAACGTGCCTGCCGCAACGCCGTTCGACGCGCGAACCATTAGCAACGTTAAGCCCGATGCGATAAGCAAACTCTGTGTGATGTTGAGCCCGGACAACGACGTCGCGCTGCGCACTGACGCTTGCTCCCACTGCTTGAGATTTTGGTCGTAGCGCTTAACCTCGAATTCTTCGTTGCCGAAATATTTGACGGTTTCATAATTCAGCAAACTATCGATCGCCTTCGTGCTGGCGCGCGAATCCATTTCGTTCATCGCGCGGCGAAACTTGGTGCGCCACTCGGTGATGACGATGGTCGAGGTGATGTAGGCGATCAACGTGCCGAGCGTGATGATGGCGAACCAGATGTCGTACTTCGTCACCATGATGATACCGACCAATGTCATCTCCAGCAGCGTCGGCAGGATACTGAATATCGCAAAACGCAGTATGGTTTCGATGCCGCGCGAGCCGCGCTCGATGTCGCGCGTCATGCCGCCGGTTTGGCGTTCCAAATGAAAGCGCAAACTCAACGCATGTAAATGTTGAAACACTTCCAGCGCCACGCGGCGAATTGCTTGCTGCGCAACCTTGGCGAACACCGTGTCGCGCAACTCGGTAAATAGCGTAGTCGAAAAACGCAACAAGCCATAACCGATCAGCAAAAATACCGGCACCATCAACATCGCTTTTGACTGATCGAGCGTATCGACGATTTGTTTTAAAACGAGCGGCACGCCGACGTTCGCGAGCTTAGCAATCACCAGGCAAAGCAACGCTAACCCAACACGCCAACGGTAATCCCACAGGTAGGGAGTCAGCGAACGCAACACCGCGAAACCACCGGGCGTTGCTTTGGAATTGGGCGTCGGTAAAACGGAAGTAGTGGAACCAGCGTGATCGCGCATTATCAGATTTTACATGGTGGCGATGACGAGGAAAAACAAGGGCAAGTATCCCCTCGCCCGGTGTTCGGGGCGAGGGGATACTATTTATACGATCCGCGATATCTAAACCAACGCAGCTCGACGATCACGGTTTCCAAGCCGATGGCCTGAAAGGCAGTACCAGAGCGGCTCTGCAGGCATGCAATGCCGCGAGCCAGTATCCAAGCGGCCGCTGGCGCGATGATTTGATCACAAATCATTCTCATATTCGATCATAATTTACGCTGGTTAAAAATCTTTCTAAAAGCAGATCGCAATGCTGGCCGCATCTAACGACAATACGATGGGCACCGATGGCTTCGAATTCATCGAATACGCCGCGCCCGATCCCGCTGCAATGGCCGCGGT
Source organism: Pseudomonadota bacterium (assembly GCA_031406045.1). GTDB lineage: Bacteria > Pseudomonadota > Gammaproteobacteria > Burkholderiales > JALYOK01 > JALYOK01. Next base: position 2,010 of record JANOGO010000141.1, on the reverse strand, counting down.
ATTCGAGCGCATGGGTTTTCAGGCCATCGCCAAACATCGCCATAAAAACGTAACGCTCTATCGCCAGGGCGAAATCAATTTCATCCTCAACGCCGAGATAGATTCGTTCGCGCAACGCTTTGCGCGCTTGCACGGGCCGAGTGTCTGCGCGATCGCCTTTCGCGTGCAGGATGCCAAGCTTGCCTACGAGCGCGCGTTGGCGCTCGGCGCCTGGGGTTATGCCGGACAAAGCGGGCCGGGCGAACTGAACATTCCGGCGATCAAAGGTATCGGTGATTCGATCATTTATTTCGTCGACCGTTGGCGCGGAAAAAATAACGCCAAGGCAGGCGATATCGGCAACATTGGTTTTTTCGATGTGGATTTCGAGCCGTTAGCCAGCGCCGATTTAAATCCGATCGGCCACGGCTTGCAGTATATCGATCACCTCACGCACAACGTGCATCGCGGCCGCATGGCCGAGTGGGCGGATTTTTACGAGCGCTTGTTTAATTTCCGCGAGATACGCTACTTCGATATCGAAGGCCAAGTCACCGGCGTGAAGAGCAAGGCACTGACCAGCCCATGCGGTAAAATTCGCATCCCGATTAACGAAGAAGGAAATGAAACAGCTGGCCAAATCACCGAGTATTTGGACACGTACAAGGGCGAGGGCATCCAGCACATCGCCCTCGGCTCAAGTGATCTTTTCACAACCGTTGATGCCATGCGCGCGAGCGGCGTTCGCCTGCTCGACACGGTGGACACGTATTACGAATTAATCGAGAAACGCATTCCCGGACACGGCGAAGACATCGCCGCGCTCAGGGCACGAAAAATTTTAATGGACGGCAAACCCGGCGCTTTGTTGCTGCAAATTTTTAGTCAGAACCAATTAGGCCCGATCTTCTTCGAATTCATCCAACGCAAGGGCGATCAGGGATTCGGCGAAGGTAATTTCAAAGCGCTTTTCGAAAGCATCGAGTTGGATCAAATGCGTCGAGGTGCGCTGAAGCCAAACGAAAAGAAACAAGTGTAGGTTGGGCTGACAAAGGAAGCCCAACATTCATTTTCTGGGCATCGTGTTGGGCTTCCTGCGTCAGCGAAACCTACACCCGCTACAGTCGAAAGGTCTGACTCAATTTACCGAGACTTTTATCGAACGTCCCAAGCGGTAGATGTCCCGCCTTGCGCGCAATTTCCAAAATCAAGCAATCCGAGAAACCGAGCGTCGGACGCTTGCGAAAATTTGCAAGCGCTGCCGATACAACATCGGCATCTTGCAACGTCAATGTTTCATGGTTGAGTAGCAGATCTATGGCTTTTGCTAACTGCGATTTTGATCTTTCGTAGACTGCCGCGAGCACCCAAAGAGTTTCCGCCAAAACAAGCTGAGATACCCACGCGCCTTTCTCAATGAAGTTCTCGGCGGCCTTAATCTGGGCAGCATCATCTCGAACTAATAGCCGAACCAAAACATGGGTGTCAACGGCGCGCATGCTTTTCGCGAATGTACTTTTTTATGCCTTCCTTTACATCTGCGGGGGTTGTTTGCTTCGGAGGCGTTTTGTCGAACAACGCCTCATGAACGTTTGCTGACGTATGCCGACCGGCCTTGCGCACGACGATTTGATCGTCGCTTTCGTCCCATTCAAGAATGGAACCAGGGCCGACGCCGAGTTTCTTACGAATTTCAGCCGGAACGGAAATTTGACCCTGAGCAGTTAGTTTGGATTGGGCGATTGACATTTAAAGACATTACCACGGTAATGGAATCGACGTCAACCATTGCGCATTAGCTTCCTGTTGGTGCGTTGAAGACGGCCAAAAAAGGCGTAATCTGAGGTTCAATCGCCGTGAAGAGCATTCTCGTCCGTGACCTCCATGCTGGTCATTGCGAGCTGCCTGTATTGGCGCGGCCGATACTGCTCATGGACCATGAACAGCGTAAACGTTGGCGTTGTAGGGTGGATCAAGCAAAGCGGATCCACCGTGGCGAACATCGTTCGCCGATTTTTTTCGCCCATGGTG
>JANOGO010000133.1:0-9803 GCA_031406045.1 Pseudomonadota bacterium | reverse complement strand
CTTTGAAATTTTCCAGGCCTTTGAATTTCGGCATGTTAGTCGTCGTTAACGTCCCGACCGCGGTGATGACATAACGTGCGGTAACGGGATCGCCATTGTCCGTGTGCACCGTCCACAGATTTGTTTTCTCGTCGAATTCCGCGCTGGTTACTTTGGTGTTGAATTCAATGTCACGCTTCAAATCGTGACGCTTCGCTATATATTCGAGGTAGCGCAAAATTTCCGGCTGTTCGGGATAACGCTCGGACCATTCCCATTCTTGCAGCGCCTGTTTGTCCCAGGAGCACACATAGATGTACGAATCGGAATCGCAACGGGCGCCGGGATAGCGGTTCCAATACCAAGTACCGCCGACGGTGCCGCCCATTTCGATAACCTTGGCCTTCAAGCCCAATTTGTCCCGCAGCGATTTCAGCATGTACATGCCGGAAAAGCCCGCGCCGATGACGACGGCGTCTAGCGTTGCAGATGGTGTGGCTGACATTTTTAATTCCTCCAATTGTGATGTGTGGTCACGAACGATTAACGAGCAATCGGTTTACTGCAATTTTGACATCCGCCAAGAGAGGCGATGCAACGCGCGGTATGGCTGATGATGAGAGTCTTGAATGAGAAATAGCAACGTCACCGACGCGTAGAATCACGCCTAACTTCACAGGGCAATCGATGGTGATCACATGACGTTATCCTCAGCTTCTCCTTCTGCGGATTTGAGAAATAAGTGTAGCAGAATGTTGCCGGCGGTGGGCGCTCGATACCGTTGCACATTTTTCGCGCGAATGAGACCATCCTTATTTGAATTCAAACGAAACCAGGACGTATTAAGATGGCAATAAAACAAGGCTGGCAAGGCCGCTTTTTCGAAGACTTTGAAGTGGGCGATACTTATCGTCATCCACTCGGCCGCACGGTGTTGCCGGTCGACAATAGTTGGTTTACGTTGCTGACGCAAAATACGGCGCCGATTCATTTCGATGTGCATTACGCTGCGCAGACTGAATTTAAGAAACCGCTGGTCAACTCGACGTTCACGTTGGCGCTGGTGACCGGCCAGAGCGTAACCGATGTATCGCAAAATGTTTTTGCGAATCTCGGTTGGGACGAAGTGCGCTTGCCGCAACCGGTATTCGAGGGCGATACGATTTATTCTCAATCGGAGGTATTGGACAAGCGCGAATCGAAATCTAGACCCAACGTCGGAATCGTCACGGTGAAAACCGCGGGATTTAATCAGGAGGGCGTGATCGTCATCACCTTCAAGCGTACACTGATGGTTTTTAAGCGCGGGCAAGGGCCGAAGATTGCTGTGCCTCGGGTGGGTTGAATCATGTTTTATTGTCGCGCTTTCCCTCACCCTAGCCCTCTCCCAGAGGGAGATGGGACTAAACTCCCTTCTTCCCGTGGGAGAAGGGTGGGGATGAGGGAGGGCGCATCGTTAAGTTCCTCAAGCAATTTGCTCGCAGAATTTTATGGACACCAATTCTTTCTCCGAAATAGACCGCCGCGCCGAAGCGCTTAAAGACAAGCTCATCGCCTGGCGCCGTGACTTTCATCAACATCCCGAACTATCGAATCGCGAGCATCGCACTGGAAAAATCGTCGCGGAGCATTTGCGTGCGTTAGGCCTCGAAGTTCAAGCGCCGATCGCTGGCACCGGTGTCGTCGCATTGTTGCGCGGCGGAAAGCCCGGTCCCGTAGTCGCGTTGCGCGCCGATATGGATGCGCTGCCCGTGGCTGAAGAAGTTGATTTGCCGTTCGCGTCAAAAGCCAAATCCGAATACGAAGGTAACCAAGTTGACGTCATGCACGCTTGCGGCCACGACGCACACACGGCAATCCTAATGACTGTCGCTGAAATTCTCGCGGGCATTAAAGTGCAAATTCCAGGAACGATTAAGTTCATTTTCCAGCCTGCCGAAGAAGGGCCGCCGGGTGACGAAGAGGGCGGCGCGGAGTTAATGATTAAGGAGGGAGTGCTTGAAAATCCGCGCCCAGCGGCCATCTTCGGCCTGCATGTGATTGCCGGCATGCCGACCGGCAAGATTGGCTATCGACCCGGCGCGACCATGGCGAGCGGCGATACTATTCGCATTAAGGTCCAAGGTCGGCAAACCCATGGCGCGTTTCCGTGGCAAGGCATCGATCCCGTCGTACTCGCTTCGCAAATTGTGATTGGCTTGCAGACCATTCCCAGTCGACAAGTCGATGTGACAATGGAACCGTCCATTGTCACTATCAGTTGCATTCACGGTGGTGTACGCGAAAACATTATTCCCGATCACGTGGAAATGGTCGGTACCATGCGTACGTTCAATGAATCGATGCGCGAGGATATTCGCGCTCGCATCCGCATTACCGCCGAGCACATCGCCAAAAGCGCCGGTGGTAGCGCCGAAGTGCGTATCGAGCCGGGTTATGACGTGACGATTAACGATCATGGCCTTACCGAGAAAATGGCGCCGACGTTGGCGCGCGTGGCAGGCGAGGGCAATACGTTTATCGCGCCGAAGCTTACCGGCTCGGAAGATTTTTCAAAGTATCAGCAAGTGATTCCTGGTTTGTTTTTCTTTCTCGGCATTACGCCGTCGGATGTGAAGCACGCCGCGCCGAATCATTCGCCGCGATTTTTTGTCGACGAATCCGGCCTTGTGCTCGGCGTGCGTGCGCTTGCTCATCTTGCGATCGATTTTCTACATACCCATTGAGAAAAAATGATGAAAGCCTTGCATTTGTTTTTCAGTTCGATTTGTTTGTTTGTATTTTCCTTGAGCGCCCATAGTCAGGCGAATGACGTGAAACTGACGACTGAAAGTTATACGGTACCGGCAAAAGATGCCGGCATCAGGCTTTATGTTCGCAACAAGCGTCCCGCCGATATGAAAAACTTCGCGCCGGGAAAAGTATTGTTATACGTCCACGGCGCGACTTATCCATCGGAGACCGCATTCGATTTGGAACTCGGTGGATTCTCGTGGATGGATTACATCGCGCGCCATGGTTACGATGTCTATCTTCTGGACCTGCGCGGCTACGGCCGTTCGACGCGTCCGCCAGAAATGGATCAACCGGCGAAAGATAACGGCCCGATCGTCAAAACCGAAACCGCCGTGCGCGATATCGAGGCGGTAGTCGAACATATTTTGCAGCGCCGCGGCATCGAAAAACTCAATCTGCTCGGCTGGTCGTGGTGCACGACGACGATGGGTTCCTACGCCGCGCAAAATCCGCAACGCGTCAATAAACTCGTGCTGTTCGCGCCGGTGTGGCTGCGCAAAGAGCCGCTGAAGTTGCCGCCGGGTCCGTTGCCTGCTTATCGAACCGTGACGCGCGATGCGGCTAAGCAGCGTTGGCTGAATGGCGTTGCTCCGGAAAAGCAAAAGGGCTTGATCCCCGATGGTTGGTTTGAAGCCTGGGCCGATGCGACGTTCGCGACCGACGAATGGGGTATGAAGCAAAATCCGCCGGTGTTGCGCGCGCCGAACGGTGTCGTCGACGATATTCAGAATTTTTGGGCAGCCGGCAAACCGAAATACGATCCGGCCAAGATCACCGCGCCGACATTGATTATTCATGCGGAGTGGGATCAAGACACGCCGGCGTATATGGCGCAAGCGTTGTTTCCGTTGCTGACCAATGCGGCGAGTAAACGCTATATCGTGATCGGCGAGGGCACGCACACGGTCATCATGGAAAAAAATCGCATGCAATTATTTAAGGAAACTCAACTGTTTTTGGATGAGTGATATGCCAGAAGGCGCTCCCAGCTTGCCTCGTGGCGATGCATGCCCGGGAAGCCGCATGGATGATGCGTCTTGGCGAGGTAGGAAAAATTAACACCTAATACGTTAGGAGGAAGGTTTTGCCGAAAGTGTGATGGTTCGATTAGCGATATACTCGTTTCGCTAAATAAATTGATACCTTAAGGAGATGCCATGAAACTCAAAATTACGCAATTGGCGCTGGCAATGGCTGCGCTGTCGTTCGCCGGTCAAACCTATGCCGGCGACGTTGAAGTGTTGCATTGGTGGACCGCCGGTGGCGAAGCGAAATCCGTCGCTGAACTGAAAAAAATGGTCGAAGCTAAAGGCGATAAGTGGAAAGACTTTGCCGTCGCCGGCGGTGGCGGCGAGAATGCGATGACAGTGCTGAAATCCCGCGTCGTGTCCGGCAATGCGCCGACCGCCGCGCAGATTAAAGGTCCGAGCATTCAGGAATGGGGCAACGAAGGCGTGCTCGCTAATTTGGGCGATGTTGCGAAGGGCGGCAAGTGGGATAGTTTGTTGCCGGGCGTCGTGGCTGCGGCGATGAAGCACAAAGGTAACTATGTCGCCGTGCCGGTCAACGTGCATCGCGTCAATTGGATGTGGGTGAATCCCGAAGTGTTCAAAAAAGCCGGTGCGACGATTCCAAAAACCTGGGACGAATTTGCCGTCGCTGCAGAAAAAATTCAGAGGGCCGGCATGATTCCCGTCGCCCACGGCGGCCAGCCTTGGCAGGACTTCACCGTATTCGAATCCATCGTGCTAGGTGTGGGGGGCGCAGATTTTTATCAGAAGGCGATGGTCAAGCTCGACCCCGCTGCGCTCTCTAGTCCCACAATGGAGAAATCGTTTGCCATGCTGAAGACCGTGCGCAAATACGTCGACAAAGATTTTTCCGGCCGCGATTGGAATTTGGCGACGGCGATGATCATTCAAGGCAAAGCAGGCATGCAGTTCATGGGTGACTGGGCGAAGGGCGAATTCGCCGTCGCAGGCAAGAAACCTGGCACCGACTACATCTGCGCAGCTGCACCGGGCACGGATAAAGCCTTCACCTTTAACATCGACAGCTTCGTGATGTTCAGCCAAAAGACCGACGACGCCAAAAAAGGTCAACAGAATTTGGCGAATGCGATTATGAGCCCCGAGTTCCAAGAGATTTTCAATCTCAACAAAGGTTCAATTCCCGCGCGCTTGGATGTAAAGATGGATAAGTTCGACGATTGTGCAAAAAAATCTAACAGCGATTTCGTCGGCACATCGAAGAGCGGTGGCTTGGTCGCGAGTATCGCCCATGGCATGGCGGTTTCCGCCGCGACGGCTGGTGCGATGCAAGACGTCGTTACGCAGTTCTTCAATTCCGACATGGCGCCGAAGGCGGGCATGGAGAAATTGGCTGCGGCGGCGAAGACGAAGTGAGTTGATGTTCCTTCCCCTTCAAGGGGAAGGGCAGGGATGGGGATGGGTTTGCGCGCCGAATCACCTATACCCATCCCCCTCCCAACCTCCCCCTTGAAGGGGGAGGGGTTTGCTCTGGAAGTGAACAGATGGCATCGTTGTAATGAGTCTCCTGCAACGCTTAGAAACCCAGCTACCGAAAATCGTCGTCGCGCCGACATTCGTCTGCGCGTTGCTATTCATCTACGGCTTCATTTTGTGGAACGCGTATCTGTCGTTCACGCCATCGCGTATGTTGCCCAACTACGAATTCGTTGGGCTGATTCAATATCAAACGCTGTTCGAAAACGAACGTTGGTGGACGGCGCTGATTAATCTCGGCGTGTTCAGTTTTTTATTTGTCGGCATTGCATTGATCATCGGATTGCTTCTCGCCATCTTGCTCGATCAAAAAATTCGCGGTGAGGGTTGGATACGTTCGATTTATCTTTACCCAATGGCGTTGTCTTTCATCGTCACCGGCACAGCGTGGAAATGGATGTTGAATCCAGGATTGGGCTTAGAGAAAATGGTGAGGGAATGGGGCTTCGCGGATTTCACTTTCGATTGGCTGGTGAATCCAGAAAAATCGATTTACACCGTCGTCATCGCCGCCGTGTGGCAGTCATCAGGATTTGTGATGGCGTTATTCCTCGCGGGGCTGCGCAGCATCGACGATTCCATCATCAAGGCCGCGCAAATCGATGGTGCGAGCATGCCACGCATTTATGCGCGCATCGTGATTCCGAGTTTGATGCCGGTGTTCATTTCCGTGATCATGATCTTGACCCACATCGCCGTGAAAAGCTTTGACCTCGTGATGGCATTAACCGGCGGCGGCCCCGGCTTCTCCAGCGACTTACCGGCTACCTTCATGTATTCGTTTTCGTTCACGCGCAATCAGATCGGCGTTGGCGCCGCGAGCGCAATGATGATGTTGATGATGATGGCAGCGGTGATCGTGCCGCTGATGTATTCCGATTTGCGGCGCGGAAAAGCGGCGTAACCGATGTCTGCCACAACCGCGCTGGGCACGAATCGAGTCGCAAGAGTTTTCGTCTACGCGATTCTGTTGCTCGCGTGTCTCTACTATTTATTGCCACTGTTGGTGATGTTGAGCACGTCGCTCAAAAATCTCGACGAGATCCGCGCCGGGAATTTATTATCGTTACCGAAATCGTTGAACTTCGATGCCTGGGCAAAAGCCTGGGGCACCGCATGCACCGGCGTGCAATGCGAAGGATTAAAAGGCTATCTGTGGAATTCGGTGCGCTTCACTGTTCCGGCCATCGCGATCTCGACCATGATGGGCGCGATCACCGGCTATGTGCTGGCGCTGTGGTGCTTCAAAGGCAGCAATGTCTTGTTCGGCTTACTCTTGCTCGGCTGCTTCATTCCATTTCAAGTCGTGTTACTGCCGATGGCGCAAACCTTGGGTTGGCTTGGCATGGCGAACACAACCGCCGGTTTGGTGCTCGTCCATGTGGTTTATGGGCTCGCATTTACGACGCTATTTTTTCGCAATTTTTATGTGACGATTCCTGGCGATTTGGTCAAGGCGGCAAAGATCGACGGCGCGAGTTTCTTTCAAATCTTTTGGCGAATTATTTTTCCGCTGTCGATTCCAACGATTATGGTGACGATCATTTGGCAGTTCACGCAGATATGGAATGACTATCTTTTTGGTGTCGTATTTTCTTCCGGCGAGCAGCAACCGATTACGGCGGGCTTGAATAATTTGGTGAACACCTCGACCGGCGTGAAAGAATACAACGTCGACATGGCGGCGGCGATAATCGCAGCGTTGCCAACCTTGCTTGTCTACATCGTCGCCGGTAAATATTTTATTCGCGGCATGACGGCCGGCGCTGTGAAAGGGTAATAGGGTGGGCGCTTTATCGATTCGCGATGTGAAAAAATCCTATGGCGCCACAGACATTCTCAAGGGCATCAATATCGAAATTGACGCCGGCGAGTTTCTGATTTTGGTCGGCCCGTCGGGTTGTGGTAAATCCACATTGCTAAGCCTAATCGCTGGACTCGACAATATTACGTCCGGGGAAATTCATATCGGCGGAAAGTTGGTGAATAATCTTTCGCCCAAGGATCGCGACATCGCGATGGTGTTCCAGTCCTACGCGCTTTACCCGACCATGAGCGTGCGGCAGAACATCGCATTCGGCTTGGAGATGCGTAAGGTGCCTAAAGCCGAGCGCGATGCGACGGTCGCACGCGTCGCACAGATATTGCAGATCGAGCCCTTGCTCGATCGCAAACCGGCGCAATTGTCCGGCGGTCAGCGTCAGCGCGTAGCGATGGGCCGAGCGATCGCGCGCAATCCGACGTTGTTTTTATTCGATGAGCCACTGTCAAATCTCGATGCAAAACTACGCGTCGAGATGCTTACCGAGATAAAACTGTTACATCAACGCCTCGGCACAACCATCGTATACGTCACTCACGATCAAATCGAAGCCATGACGCTCGGGGATAAAATCGCCGTGATGAAAGCCGGCGAGTTGATGCAGTTCGGCACGCCGCAAGAAATCTACGATCAGCCGGTCAATATGTTCGTCGCCGGATTTATGGGCTCGCCGCCGATGAATTTTATTCCGTGCAAAGTGCGACAGCGGGGCAGCGGCTACTGCGTCGATTTGGAAACTCATGGCCAACATCATTTTCTCGCGTTGCCGGACAGCGAAGACAAGCTCAAACCTTGGCTTGAACGCGACGTCATTCTCGGCCTACGTCCGGAAAAAATCAGCCATTCTGGAGAATCCCATCAGGCTGCGCACGCAATGACGAAAATCAACGCAACAGTCGATATTGTCGAGCCCACCGGGCCGGATACGTTGATTGTCGTAAAAATGAATGGCAAGGAAATCGTTTGCCGCGTACATCCGAAGTATGCGAAAGCGCCGGGTGAATCCATGGCGTTGGAAATCGATTTGGCACACGCCGTCATGTTCGATCCGGTGTCCGAAAATCGGATTATCTAGTGTAGTGTTTCATACTGTTTGCGACTGATGCAGAATGAGTGAAACGCAAAATTTGGATGCCTTTAGGACCAAACAGCCTCAATGAATTGCAATATTGGCTTGATAACGGATTGTCATTCCCGCGTAGGCGGGAATCCATTTGGCCTATGCTGGAAGTGAGGCAGTATGGATCCCCGCCTTCGCGGGGATGACACGTTAGGGTTAAGGCGCATATAGCCTGAGAAAAAGTAGCATTTGACTTCGATGTACTACACTAGCGCCTTGCCACAAGCCGCTCTCAGCTTAGGTTGTGGCAAGGCATGCCTGAACAGCCGCGCTGGTATTGCCTCGCAGGCCGATGCCTAAACATTAATCAACGGTGTAAAAGTGCATGCGCTGCGCCGGTCAGCGCAGGATACTCGGCTAAAATCACTTTGGTTGGGATCGCTTTTAAGTAATCGCTGAAGCGGCCTTTGCTTTCGAAGCGTTCGCGAAAGGGTGAGCGGTCGAAACACTCGCCGAGGCGCGGCACGATGCCGCCGCCGATAAATACACCACCGCGCGCGCCGAGCGTGACGGCTAGGTTTGCCGCCGCCGTGCCGAGCAATGCGCAAAAGGTATTCATCACATCAAGACATAAATCGTCGTTGCCGCGCAGCGCGCGGTCGGTGATTACTGCCGGTGTAGGCGCTGGGCCTGACTTGCCTTCGAGCTCCGCGATCGCACGATAAAGTGGATCCAGGCCGATGCCCGAGATCAAACGCTCGGCCGAGACATGCGAAAATTCCCGCCAGACGATGCGCAGAATTTCCATTTCGCGCGGATTGGCTGGGCTAAAGCTGACATGGCCGCCTTCGCCTTCGATCGGCACCCAGCCATCTTTCGAAGGCAACAAGCCGGACACGCCCAGACCGGTGCCCGCGCCGATCAGCGCGATCGCTGCGTTCGCTGCGGAACTTCCGCCGCCGACTTGGCGCCGTTGCTGCGCCGTCAAATGCGGCAGCGATAACGCAAGCGCCGTGAAATCGTTGAGCATCAGCAAGCGATCGAGTTTAAGCGCTTGACGGGTTTCCTCCACGGAAAAATTCCAGTGACTGTTGGTGAGTTTGATTTGATCGCCGGTCACTGCTGTCGCGACTGCCATGGCGATTTCTCGAGGGCGCGGCGCGTTGGTTTCCTTGAGATAGGCTTCGATTGACTCGACCGGGCCAGCGTAACGATCACAGCTCATTGAACGTTCATTTGCCAACGTGGCAGCGTTATCGAAAAACATCGCGAAACGCGCGTTGGTGCCACCGATGTCGGCGACTAAGCGGGGCAGATCAGCTTGATCGTTAGGCATGATAAGTTGCCACGGCCGTAGACGGGTCAACGCTCTTGGTGGGACCAATGATTGTTGAACTTGTCATTGCGAGGAGCGCTTCTTGCGACGAAGCAATCTCGTTTTTGAACGCGGTGAAGGGCGAGATTGCTTCGTCGCAAAAACGCTCCTTTCCATGAACCGACCTTCAAAGGTAGGGTGGATCAAGCGCAGCGGATCCACCATGGGCGAAAAAAATCGGCGAACGATGTTCGCCACGGTGGATCCGCTTTGCTTGATCCACCCTACAACGCCAACGTTTACGCT
>JANOGO010000131.1:0-11550 GCA_031406045.1 Pseudomonadota bacterium | reverse complement strand
GCAATAGGGAAGCGGCTTTCAGCCAACCGCTAAAATCAATGCACGACTTCAAATAAACCTGCCGCACCCATGCCGCCACCCACACACATCGTGATGACCACATATTTCACACCGCGGCGACGTCCCTCGATCAACGCGTGGCCGGTCATGCGCGCGCCGCTCATGCCGTAGGGATGGCCGATCGCGACCGAGCCGCCGTCAACGTTGAGGCGGTCATTCGGAATGCCTAAATGATCGCGACAGTAAATGACTTGCACGGCGAAGGCTTCGTTTAATTCCCACAGGCCGATGTCGTCCATTTTCAAATCAAAACGCTCGAGCAAACGCGGCACGGCGAAGATCGGGCCGATGCCCATTTCGTCCGGCTCGCAGCCGGCGACTTCGAAGCCGCGGAAAATGCCTAACGGTTTGATGCCGCGTTTTTCCGCTAACGCTGCGTTCATCACCACGCAAGCCGACGCACCGTCCGACAACTGGCTGGCGTTACCCGCCGTGATGTGGCCGTTCTCGCCAATCACCGGCTTCAAATTATTTAATCCTTCGATCGTGGTATCGGGACGATTGCCTTCGTCTTTTTCCAGCGTGATTTCGACCATGGTCGACTGGCCGGTTTCTTTATCGACCAGTTGTTTGTAAGTGTGCAGCGGCACGATCTCGTCTTTGAAGCGGCCCGCCGCTTGCGCCGCCGCAGTGCGCTGTTGGCTTTGCAGGCCGTATTCGTCTTGGCGCTCGCGCGAAATTTTGTAACGCTCCGACACCACTTCCGCCGTTTCGATCATCGGGAAATACAGTTGCGGTTTGTGGCGCTTAATCCACTCTTCGTGAGCATGCCAGTTATTTTGATGATCGTTTTGCACCATGCTGACGGATTCCAATCCTCCCGCGACCATGATCGGCACGCGGTCGACAATCACGCGATGCGCCGCCATGGCGATGGCTTGCAGGCCCGAGCTGCAGAAACGATTAATGGTAACGGCGGATGTTGTTACCGGTAATCCGGCACGGATCGCCGCTTGGCGCGCGATGTTGTAACCGGTCGCGCCTTCCGGGTTGGCGCAACCGATGATGACGTCCTCGATTTCTTGCGGTTCGACACCGGCGCGTTCGACCGCATGCTTGATGACATGGCCACCGAGTTTCGCGCCGTGGGTCATATTGAAGGCACCGCGATAGGCTTTGCCGATCGGCGTGCGAGCGGTGGATACGATCACTGCTTCAGTCATTTCTAGTCCTCCTCGTTATCGTGGCATGGATTGCCCATGCAATTATGTTATCCGTGAATATATGTTATGCCTGTCCAGGGTAAGTTCACAAGCGTAATATTTTTTCGCGAATTACTTGTCGGTCGCGCTCTGGTAGATCGAATTCTTCGGCTTGGCGAATAGGCGCTTTACCATCGGCTCGAAAAATTCCAGCGGCAGCGTTTCGCCATTCGGATCGAATGCCGGGCCGTCGTATTTTTCGCAGAATTCGGCCGTCATTTCGAAACAGGGATGGCCGCGAAATTGTTCACGCATGTTGCGATCTAGCCCAAGATAATGGAAAAAATAATAGCCTTGAAACATGCCGTGTTTTTCCACCATCCAAAAATTCTCGGCGGAAATGAATGGCTTCAGAATCGATGCGCCAACGTCGGCATGATTGAAGCTGCCGAGCGTATCGCCGATATCGTGGAGTAGGGCGCAGACCAGGTATTCTTCGTCTTTCCCGGCGCGATGGGCGCGGGTCGCGGTTTGTAGCGAATGGGTCATGCGATCCACCGCGAAGCCGCCGTAGTCGCCGGAGAGGAGCTTCAAATGATTCAACACTCGGTCGGGGAGTGCGTCGGCATACGGAACGTATTCGTCGGCGATGAGTTTCCACTCTGCCGCGGTGCTGTGTTCCATGTTGGTGAAGGTTGCGCGTAGCGCTTGTTCGTCGTGTGAGCCCATTTCTATCTCCTGATTTGATGAACTCCTTCCCCTTCACGGGGAAGGCTGGGATGGGGAAGGGTCAGGCCCTCGATCGCGGCAGAAACCCATCCCTACCCCCGGCCCTCCCCTTGAAGGGGAGGGAGATTACTGTGAAGGTCAGCGATTAAATGTCTTACCTTCGTCCGCCAACTTCTTCAACAACGGCGCAACTTTCCAGAAATGCCCATTGCGGCCTTTCTCGAATTGTTCCATCGTCGCTACCACTTTTTTCAGGCCGACCGTGTCGGCGTAAAACATCGGTCCGCCGCGATACAGCGGGAAGCCGTAGCCTGTCAGATAAACCATGTCGATGTCGCTGGCGCGCAATGCGATACCTTCATCGAGAATTTGCGCGCCGACATTCACCAGCCCATAAATACAACGCTCAATGATTTCTTCGTCGCTGATTTCGCGGCGGGGAATATCGTGTTCTTTCGAATAGTCGACAATCAGTTTGTCGATAATCGGATCGGGAACCGGCTTGCGATTGCCGGCTTCGTAAATATAAAAACCGGAACCGGTTTTTTGCCCGAAGCGGCCCATTTCACAAATGCGATCGCCGATCGCGGAGAACTGTTCGCCGGTCTCGGCTTTTTTGCGTTTGCGAATCGCCCAGCCGATGTCCAGACCCGCGAGATCGCTCATCGCGAACGGTCCCATGGCCATGCCCCATTTTTGTAGCGCGCCGTCGACTTGTTGCGGCAACGCGCCTTCTTCCAGCAAAAACGTTGCTTGGCGAATGTATTCTTCCACCATGCGGTTGCCGATGAAGCCATCGCACACGCCGGAAACCACGCCGACTTTGCGCATTTGCCTTGCAAGTTTCATCGTGGTGGCAAGAACCGAATTCGAGGTTTTTTTGCCACGCACGATTTCCAGCAAGCGCATCACGTTGGCGGGCGAAAAGAAGTGAGTGCCGATTACGCTTTCCGGTCGTTTGGTGACCGCGGCGATGGCGTCGACATCCAGCGTCGAAGTATTGCTCGCGAGGATCGCGCCGGGCTTGATCACGCCATCAAGTTCGGTGAAGACTTTTTTCTTCACGTCCATTTGCTCGAACACCGCTTCGATGACCATGTCGACGTCTTTCAGATCATCGTAGGACATCGTCGTCGAAATCAGCGCCATGCGCTTGTCCATCTCTTCTTGTGACAAGCGGCCTTTCGCGACGGTGCTGGCGTAATTTTTCGTGATCGTTGCAAGCCCGCGATCGAGCGCTTCTTGTTTCATCTCCAACATTTTTACCGGGATGCCGGCGTTGGCGAAGTTCATCGTAATGCCGCCGCCCATTGTGCCGGCGCCGATCACGGCGGCGGTTTTGATCGGAATCAGCGGTGTGGAATCGGGCACATCGGGAATTTTGTTCGCTTCGCGTTCGGAGAAAAACGCGTGGCGCAGCGCCGCCGATTCCGTTGTCTTCATCAGTTCCATGAAACGCGTACGTTCGTTGATGTAACCTTGATCGTACGGAAGACGCGCGGCATCTTCGACGCACTCCAAATTTTTCATCGGCGCGGGAAAGCCGCGTGAGGCTTTTGCGACTTCGGCGCGCGCGATCGGGAAAAATACGTCGGGACCGCCAGGGACGTTGACAGTAAGATCGCGCGCGCGACGCAGCGGCTTGTTTTCGGCGACGACTTTTTCGGCAAACGCAACGCCCGCTTGCAGCAAATCGCCTTGCGCCAATTCATCAACCAAGCCAAGCTTGGCGCCTTTTTCCGCTTTAATCGGTTCGCCGGTGGTGATCATGCGCAGGCTTTGCTCCGCGCCGATTAAGCGCGGTAAACGCTGCGTGCCGCCCGCACCGGGAAGCAAGCCCAGCTTGACTTCCGGCAGGGCCACCTGCGCATCGAGCGCGGCGACGCGATAGTGGCAGGCCATCGCCAATTCCAAACCGCCGCCCATGGTCGGGCCGTGAATCGCGGCGATCAAGGGTTTTTTAACGGTGTCCATATATTCCGTCAATTGCCGCAAATCAGCTTTAGTCGGATCGGCCGGTTTGTCGAACTCGGAAATATCCGCGCCGGCGCTGAAGTTGCGATTCGCACCGATCAGCACAAACGCTTTGACGGCGCCGTCCGTTTGGCCTGCGACCAGATGATCTTTGATTTCCTGCAGCAGGCCGCGGGTTTGCGTCAACGCGTTAAGTGGCGGATTGTTCAGCGTGATGATGCCGATGGTGCCTTGTTTGGTAAACTGGGTGAGTTGCGACATCGAATTTCCAGGTTGAAGTTGAACAGAGTTTAGCGCGAGATGTCTACTACTTTACCAGAGTGTTTTTACGGGATACTTACTAATTTGTGCGTCGGGCGTGATTATTGTAAGGTCGTGGGCCATCGCTTGGGAAACCAACATTCGGTCGAACGGATCGGCGTGTATTTCGGGCAAACGCGAGAGCGGATAAATCGAATCCTCGTCAATCGACAACATTTCAAGCCCTAGTTTCTTGCGTTGTTCGATCAGAAAGTCATGAACCGGTCTGGGAAAGTCGAGTTTATTTCGTTTTGCTTTGATGATAATTTCCCACGCAGAGGCTACGCTCAGGTACACCGGATTTACACGGTTCAAGAATGTCGATCTAGCGGCTTTCGTGAGTTGTTTTGAATCTTCAATAAGCCAAAGAAACGTACACGTATCAAGCAGATAGCCACTCAATTCCCGCCGCCATTAAATAGCTCAAGCAGATCGTCGGGCAATGGCTCGAAAAAGCGATCGTCGAGATGGAACTCGCCTTTGCCGGTACCAATGGGTCGTTTCCCCTCCTTGAATTTTGGTATAGGGCGAATCTCGGCAATCGGTACATTGCGTTTGCACAGTATGATGCTTTCGCCTCTCTCGACCAATTCCAGGTAGCGAGAAAGATGGGTCTTTGCTTCGTGCACGTTTAATTTAATCATGGTTCAATTATAAACTAGTAAGTAAACTAACTCAACCATTAGAATTTAACAGTAGTGTCCGGTTTAACCGGGTAGATTTTATGTGAAAGCCAATACTGGCGTTGCCTAGCGGCTGATTTTATTTGGTGCCGATTTGAAACCTGAATCTTCATTTTTGTGTCAGTTTCCGGGGTTGATACCTTGGAGGACGAAACATGAATGTTGGCAAGACACTGTTTGCACAAGTGATGGAGTTTGTGCCTTGGACCAGTTTTGCGCGCATTGTGGATCGTTATTCGGGCAATGCGGGCGTACGCCGCATGACGTGCGCCGACCAATTTCGCGTCATGGCGTTTGCCCAATTGACATGGCGCGAAAGCCTGCGCGATATCGAGGTCACCCTGGGCGCCAATGCCAACAAGCTGTATTCGATGGGCTTGCGCCACAGTGTTCACCGCGCCACTTTGGCGGAGGCGAACGAGACACGCGATTGGCGTATCTGGGCCGACATCGCGGCACTGCTCATTCGCCGCGCGCAAGCTGTACCGCGACGAGTCGCTGGGAGTGGACTTGACCCATACCGTCTACGCGCTGGATGCCACCACCATCGATTTGTGCTTGAGTCTGTTCGACTGGGCGCCGTTTCGTTCGACCAAGGCGGCGATCAAACTGCACACGCTGCTCGACCTGCGTGGCGCGATCCCTGCCTTCATCCACATCAGCGATGGCAAGCTGCACGACGTCAATGTGCTGGATATACTGCCAATCGAAGCGGGTGCCTTCTATGTCATGGATCGCGGCTATCTGGATTTCAATCGACTCTATGCCCTGCATCAGGCGGGCGCGTTCTTCGTCACCCGCGCCAAACGCAACCTCGATGCCAGACGCGTGTACTCGGCCAACACCGACAGAACAACCGGGGTGATCTGCGATCAGGTCATTGCCTTGAACGGGTTTTATGTCGCCAAAGGGTACCCCGATCATCTGCGGCGTATCCGCTTCAACCATCCCGAAACCGGTAAGTCGCTGGTGTTTCTGACCAACAATACCAGCTTGCCGCCACTGACCATTGCCGCGTTGTACAAGAGTCGTTGGCAGGTGGAATTGTTCTTCAAATGGATCAAGCAACATCTGCGCATCAAGAAATTCCTCGGCACCAGCGAGAATGCAGTAAAGACGCAAATCTGGTGTGCGGTGTCGACCTATGTGCTGATCGCTATCGTCAAAAAGGAACTGCACTTGAACGCCTCACTTTACACTTTGCTACAGATTCTATCGGTCTCGGTATTCGAGAAAACCTCGATTTCATGCGCCTTACAGCCCGATGTACCCCAAATGATTTCACCACCCACCGATAACCAATTGCTTTTGTTTAATTTTTAACCGGACACTAGTGAGAATTTAACTACACTTCAAGCCATTCCTTACGAATTGCTTGATTATCCCTGAGCGCTTGCGGTGTGCCTTCAAACACTATTTTGCCGTGTCCCATCACATACAACCGCTCGGAAATATTCAGCGCGATGGTCAGCTTTTGTTCCACCAGCAAAATGGCGACGCCGCGATTTTTGATTTCTTCCAGCAGGCGCGAAACGTGTTCCACCATTTGCGGCGACAAACCTTCGGTCGGTTCGTCGACCATGATCAGATCGGGATCACCCATCAGCGTGCGGCACAGGGTCAACATTTGCTGTTCGCCGCCGGAGAGCACGCCCGCCGCCGTGTCCGCGCGCTCGCGCAAGCGCGGGAACAGGTTATACATGTCTTCCATGCTCCAGCGCGGTTTGGTGTTGGCGTTTTTTTCACCGAGGATCAGGTTTTGCTTGACGGTCAGCGTCGGAAAAATTTCGCGATTTTCCGGCACGTAACCGATACCGAGATGCGCGATCTCAAAGGCTTTGCGGCCGATCAGTTCTTGATCGTTGAATTTGATCGAGCCGGTTGCCGCGACTTGTCCCATGATGGCTTTGATCGTCGTCGAGCGGCCAACGCCGTTGCGCCCGAGTAAGCTGACGATTTCGCCTTTGCCCAAACGCAAATCGACGCCATGCAAAATATGGCTTTTGCCGTAGTAGGCGTGCAGGTCGCGAGTCTCAAGCATGGGTGGCGGTGCCCAGATAGGCTTCTTGCACGCGAGCATTGGCGCGAATTTCTTCCGGCTTGCCGGTGGCGATTACTTCGCCGTACACCAGCACCGAAATCCGATCGGCGAGATTGAACACCACGCCCATGTCGTGTTCCACCATCACCAAAGTTTTGCCTTCCGACACCTTGCGAATCAACGCGACGGCCAGATCGGTCTCCGAATGGCTCATGCCCGCGGTCGGCTCGTCGAGCAGAATGACGTTGGCGCCGCCGGCGATGGTGACGCCGATTTCCAGCGCGCGCTGTTCGGCGTAGGAAAGCAAACCGGCCAGCGTGTCGCGGCGATGGTCTAGGTTAATGCTCTCCAGAATTTCGTCCGCGCGAGCCTGTACTTCTTTCAATTTCGAGACGCGATGCCAAAACGAATATTTGTAACCCTGCGACCACAACACCGAACAGCGAATGTTTTCGTACACCGACATCTTCGCGAAAATATTCGTGACTTGAAAACTGCGGCTCAAGCCGCGGCGATTGATCTGGTAAGTCGGCAGCGCGGTAATCTCTTCGCCATTTAATTTAATGCTGCCGCTGGTGACCGGAAAACGCCCGCTGATCAGATTAAACAGCGTGGATTTGCCCGCGCCGTTCGGGCCGATCACGGCGTGGCGTTCGCCTTGGCGAATATCCAAATTGACGCCGTTGATGATCGCCGTCTGGCCGAATTTTTTGCGGACATCGTTCAGCGATAGCGCCAGATCCGAACTCATACGGCCTCCTTCGCGCGCAATGCAAGCGTGATGTCATCCCAGCTTGCGCGTACGCGCGGTGCAACGGCGCGCAGTAGCAACAGACCGCCGATCAGTAACGCCAAACAAATGACCCAGGGTAGAGTATTCGATGCATCAAACTTAATGCCGAACAAGGACATTTCGGTTCCCGATCCCGCCGCCGTCTTGACGTTGTAGATGATTTCTACCAAGCCAATCAAACCGGCAAGCGCGATCACTCCGGCAACGGCGGCGAGCGCGTAGCTCGGTGTGAGTTTACGCATCAGCGAGGCTTTCCAAGCGGGCCGATGGAGTTCGATCAAGCTGGCGAGGCCGCCGGGCGCATACATCACCATGATCAAGAAAAATAATCCAAAATAAAGCAGCCACGCCTTGGTATAGCCCGACAGCGCAACTTGCAGGAAGGTGACCAGGATCGCGCCGATGATCGGGCCATAAAATGAGCCGACGCCGCCGATGAAGGTCATCAGCAACACCGATCCGGATGTTGTCGTGTTGACGTTTTCAACGGTGACGATTTCGTAGTTGATCGCCGACAGGCCGCCGGCAATGCCGGCGAAGCCGCTGGCTAATATTAAAATAAAGTAGCGCACGAACTGCGGGTTATAGCCGACGAATTGCGCGCGCTCGGCGTTATCGCGCACAGCATTGGACATACGCCCGAGCGGCGTTTTGGTTAGCGCGTACATCAACGCGGCGCACAGGATCGCCCAGATCGCGATCAGGTAATACACTTCGATTTGTGGGCCGAAGCTGATGCCCAGGAATTTTGCGCCGGCCACGCGATTGCCGGAAATGCCTTGCTCGCCGCCAAAAAACGCAGTGAACATCAGAGAGCAGGCGGCGACCAATTCGCCGATGCCGAGCGAGATCATTGAGAACGGTGTGCCGGAACGTTTGGTCGACACGTAACCGAATAACACGCCGAACAATAATCCGGTGAGCCCGCCGATCACCGGCAACAGCGAAACCGGCAAGCTGAGCGAGCCGGCCGTGATCATGTTGAGCGCGTGAATGCTGAAGAATGCACCGAGGCCAAAATAGACCGCGTGACCGAACGACAACAAGCCGGTTTGACCGAGCAGCATGTTGTAGGACAACGCGAAAATAATGTTGATGCCCATTTGGCAGAACAACGAAATGGCGAAGCTCTGCTTGAATACCAGCGGCAAAATAATCGCGACGATCGACGCGACCAGCCACGCTAGCCAATGTTTATTCATTGGCGATTCGCATCAGCAGTAGTCGTAGGGTGGATCAAGCAAAGCGGATCCACCAAAGCGTCGATGAAACGTGATCGGTAATATTCACGATGGTGGATCCGCTGCGCTTGATCCACCCTACCGCGGTAATTCGGTTCGTGTCCCGCGCCCAGCACCCGACGGCGCATGGCTGAAGAGCCGCATGGCCCGAGGCCACCCCGTGGATACTGGCTCTGCATCATGTCTCTCGCGTCCCCATGAGGCCCTTCGGCCGCACGATCAACATCAATACCATTAACAGATAAGGCAACACCGGCGCGGTTTGCGCGATGGTGATGCTCGACAACGCCGAATCTGCGGCCAGTCGAATACCAAGCGGCGCGAGCAAACTTGCGATGGAATGATCCATCGCGACGGAAAAAGTCTGCACCATGCCGATGATCAACGAGGCGATGAACGCGCCGACCAGCGATCCCATGCCGCCGAACACGACGACGACGAATACGATACTGCCGACCGCCGCCGCCATTGCCGGCTCGGTGACAAACGCGTTGCCGCCGATCACGCCCGCCAGCCCAGCCAGTGCCGCACCGGCGCCGAACACCAGCATGAATACACGCGGCACATTATGCCCGAGCGCTTCGACCATTTCCGGATGGGTGAGCGAGGCTTGAATGATCAGCCCGACACGGGTTTTCTTCAGCGCGAGGTACAACGAAACCAGCATGCCGACGGAAATCGCCATCATGAAAACGCGATAGGCGGGATATTTTGTGCTGTAAATACTGAAGGCGTGAAAATCCAACGCATCGGGAACTTTGTAATCGACCGCCGCGCGGCCCCAAATTAAATGGACGATTTCTTCGATCAAATAGGCGAGGCCGAAGGTCAACAGTAGTTCTGCGACGTGGCCGTATTTGTGAACCAGCCGCAAGCCAAAGCGCTCGATCAGCGCGCCAACGCCGCCGACCAGCAGCGGCGCGACAATCAACGCCGGCCAAAAGCCGAGCCATTGGCTGACTTGATAAGCGAAATAGGCGCCGAGCATGTAGAAGCTGGCGTGGGCGAAATTCAGCACGCCCATCATGCTGAAAATCAGCGTGAGTCCGCTGGACAGCATGAACAACAGCAATCCGTAGGACAGGCCGTTCAGCAGAGAGGTGAGTAAAAATTCCATGGCTAAGGGTTTACAGAAGTACGTTCACGAAGCGCCGTTTCGCCGGCAGCCGGTAGACGCCAAAGTCGCGCAGGTCGACTGAAGCAACTTTGTTTACCCCGCTATTCATCGCCAGCAAGTAAATCGACGCGTCGGCGAAATCCATCGGTTGATCGCGATATTTTTTGGTCAGTTCGATAGCGCGACCGAGATCCGCCGGATCGGTACATTCAATCTTTAGGAGTCCGGCGGCGACGCCGCGCTGTAGCCAGGTGAGGCATTTTTCTTGATCTTGCAGATCGAGTAACGCGAGGGATTCGGTGATGACTTGCCATGTGGTGACCAGGCGCCCGCGAAACGCCTGCAGAAAAGCCATACAACGTTTGTGATGCCGATCGGCCGTGTCAAACAGACCGATAAAAAATCCGCTATCGGCGAGTACCTGTTCGATCGGCATGTTTTTTCTTGGTATAAGCCCGGTAGTCTTTCCGGCGCGTTTCGGACTGGGCGCGCTTGGCTGATGCGGCGGTTTTTGCGCCGGCCTCTGGATTTTTCAGAATATCCAGTGCCAATTCATACAAAGTCGGGCCGCTGTGCATATCCAAATACTCGCTCACCCCACGCGCGATAATGCGCGACTTAGGCAGCCCCGTTGCTTTGCTGTGAGCATCGATACGGGACTCGAGTTCAGGATCTAATCTAACGGACAAAGGCATTGTATAAGTCGATGTGATACATTTTAAAAAATTGTATCACATCGATTTGTTTCCCGCCAGGAGCCTGTCGGACTTAAAGAATCGCCGCGAAAAGGCGGGTGAGCGAGGACAGATTTTGACGATTTCGCCGGGCAATAGTGGTTCTATTGCCCAAGAAAGCGGCGAAATACGGGGTGGCCTCGGGCCATGGACCGCTCAACGCCTTTTGCAGCCGATTTCCTTTAAGTCCGACAGGCTCCTAGAGAACCTCTGAATAAGCCCATCGCGTGTCTAGGTTTCTTAATCGCTCCGAACCCATAAAGTGAGCGGTGTTAGCGTCAACATGATTGGGGATCGCGTCGTATTGTATGGTCACCCGACACGCTGATTTTTTCTACCGCGGCCCCTCTCCGTTCGTTCGTTTATTGTTCTTTTCCATGTTGGCGCTGGCCTTCATGGTCGCGGATGCCCGCTTTCACACTCTCGAACTCGCCCGTGCCGCGATCGCAACCGTCACCTATCCTCTGCAACAAGCGGCACTCGCACCCGCTCAAATCCTGGCACGAATCAGCGACTTTTTTGTCACCCAGAATAAGCTGCAACAGGAGAACATTGAACTGAAACAGGCTCTTCTGCAAACGTCCGAAGACGTGCAGCGTATGAGCCTCGTTCAGACTGAACTGGCGAGTTTGCGCAAGTTGCTGGGCGCCCGTGAGGCGATTCAAGAACACAGCATCCTGGCGGAGATCCTCCACAGTGGCCGCAACCCATTTCGGCGCAAAGTCATTGTCGATAA
>JANOGO010000075.1:0-1594 GCA_031406045.1 Pseudomonadota bacterium | reverse complement strand
AGTGGAATCAGTGGTTTTTCCTGCGCATGTTGGAGAAGGGCCTGGTCTATCTCAAGACCGGCAAGGTGAATTGGGATCCGGTCGATCAAACCGTGCTCGCGAACGAACAGGTAATCGACGGCTGCGGCTGGCGCACCGGTGCGTTGGTAGAAAAGCGCGAGATTCCGATGTATTACATGAATATCACGAAGTACGCCGACGAGTTATTGCAGGCGCTCGACACGCTGCCCGGCTGGCCCGAGCGCGTGAAGACGATGCAAGCAAATTGGATCGGTAAAAGCGAGGGCTGTGAGATTCAGTTTCCGTACAGCGCCGAGCACAAGCCCGGCGATCCGGTGTTGAAAGTGTTTACGACCCGCGCCGATACGCTGTACGGCGCGACCTATGTCGCCGTCGCGCCGGAACATCCGCTCGCGCTGCAAGCCGCGGCAACGAACCCAAAGTTGGCGGCGTTCATCGAAGAATGCAAACGTGGCGGCGTCACCGAAGCGGAACTCGCGACGCAGGAAAAAAAGGGGATGGATACGGGATTATTCGTCTATCACCCGCTGACGAATAAACCGCTCGCGGTGTGGACTGCGAACTACGTGCTGATGGGTTACGGCGAAGGCGCGGTGATGGCTGTGCCGGCGCATGATGAGCGCGACTTCGAATTTTCGACCAAGTATGGATTACCGATTAAAGCGGTGATTAAACCCAACGATGGCGACTTGGAATTGCCGTTGAAAGAAGCGTTTGTCGAATACGGCATCTGCTTCGACTCGGAAGATTTCGACGGCCGCACGACGGAAGAAGCGAAACACAAAATGGGCGTTGTTTTAAAAGCTTTCGAACTCGGCGCACTTCGCACCACCTATCGTCTGCGCGATTGGGGCATTTCGCGCCAGCGCTATTGGGGCTGCCCGGTGCCGATTATTCATTGCGAATCCTGCGGCGCGGTGCCGGTTCCAGACGATCAGTTGCCGGTAAAGTTGCCGGACAATTTGGTGCCGGACGGCAGCGGCAATCCGTTGCTGAAAACGCCAGCGTTCCTCAATGTCCCATGTCCGAAATGCAAAAAACCGGCGCGGCGCGAGACGGACACGATGGACACCTTCGTCGATTCGTCCTGGTATTACTTGCGGTTTGCGTGCGCGGACAATGATCAAGCGATGGTCGACGAGCGCGTCAATTATTGGCTACCGGTCGATCAATATGTCGGCGGCATCGAGCACGCGATTTTGCATTTGCTCTACTCGCGCTTTTGGACCAAGGTCATGCGCGATTTGGGTTTAGTGAAAATAGACGAGCCATTCGCGAAATTGCTGACGCAAGGCATGGTGTTGAACGACATCTTTTCGCGCAAAGGCGAGGGCGGCGGCATCGAGTATCACAACCCGGCAGAAATCGATATTGAGCAAGACGCGCAAGGCCGCATCAGCGGCGGCAAGCTGAAGGCCGACGGAAAATCCGTCGACTACGGCGGCATGGGCACGATGTCGAAATCGAAAATGAACGGCGTCGATCCCCAGGCGATTATCAACGAATACGGCGCCGACACAGCGCGGCTGTTCATGATGTTCACCAGCCCGCCGGAACAGAGCCTGGAATGGTC
>JANOGO010000037.1:0-6073 GCA_031406045.1 Pseudomonadota bacterium | reverse complement strand
CCAGGATAATCCGGCAGCGCAGCGCCACCTGTTGTGGCGTTCCGTGTGAGGATTCCCAGGTCTGCAACTGCGCACGTTCGGCCGCTTGCAACTTGATCGCCACGCTTGTGTTCGGCATGAGTGAGATCATAGCAATCAATGAAAATTCTGTAAAGCTATTTAAGGGACACTACACTAGTGATTTAACGAAAGCGCCTCGCAAAAAATTATTACCGACAGCTTAATCTCACAGCATTAGTCTGCTTGCTTCTTAAATCAGCGCTTTTTCGGTGCCTCCTAAGGGGTGCAATTTGCTAAGCATTTGGTTCTGCACCATTTGACACCTACTCGATATTGCCGGTGCTTTGGCTGAAGCTGCTAATTACTTTCCCATGGCGCGTGACCTTACCGTTCCACCGGTAGCATTGACGAAATGGTGAATCGAGCAGGCTCGGATAAGAGCGCGTGAAGTGCAATTGAATCTCGTCACCACACTCGACATTCAGCGGGTCTTGTAACGGCAAATAGCAATGCTTCCAGCTATCCGACGTCGTTCGCGCATCAATGTCATCGCCCGAGATATCCAGTACCACTGATTCAGAAAGTTCGGCAATAAAGCTACCCTTGAATCCCGTGAAGATACCGTTAGCGGTAACTATATAAGTGAGTTCAGCACCATAAATCGCCTGATCGCAGCCGTCGAAGTAAAAATTCCTAGCAGTCTTGGGCTCACTTAGGTAACAGCTTCGGGGGATGATTGCATCGTAGTAAAGGTTGAACGGGCTCTTGACTGAGAGCCTCTCCATCAGTTCGGTTAGGTTGTAGTTTGCATTTAGCGTTCGACATTGTTTTGCGGCAACTTGCTGGTGCGCCTTGACGGCACTGACCGGAACTAACCGACTGCGTACCGTACGGGGCAACATGCCCCCGTCTTGTTTTAAAAAGCGTTTGCGCGCATCGCTTAGGATGGGAATAAAATTTTCGTTATCGCCTAAATTTCCAATAATCTCGGAGATAATCAAATCGACCTTATTCGGCAAGTTGATTTCATTGGAAAATCCGTGGAGTATCTGATACCTGTCCGCAAATCCACCGCCCTCAAACGTTGCGATCGCTTTGGGAATGACGTCAGCATTCACTTCAATCGCATATAAATATTTTGCTCCTGCCTGTAACGCCCATAATCCGAGTATGCCTGTGCCTGTTCCAAGATCGAGTACTACCATGCCGGGCTTAACGGCTTCCCCGATCGCGGATTTGTAAGCTTTCATTCTGATTTGATCGTCCAACATCAGTTGATGAAAGTCTTTTTCCCAGGCAAGGACGTTTTCGGAAACGGGCAACCAAACTTCTTCGATGTCGTATTTGAAATCTGGGTTGGTACTTAATGTCACGGTCAATGTCCTCGATTGCGCACAGGGGAAAACGCGAAAAACACTATCCGCGACCTTCACGATTATTCAAGTTATCGAGGCTTTCGTCCCTTGTCAATAAAGTTTTGTGAGCGCGTATCGAATCGCCTTCTCGCGCGCTGGATATGGCATAGAAAACAACTAAATAGCTGATTGTATAGTCATTAACAATACTATTAAGAAACCTCAATAACTCAATGAACATTAATATATTTATTCATTTCAATTATTGTGATATGCTCCAAGAATTCTAGTAGTGGCGACCATAGTTTCGGCATCGGCACTGCATATCAATTTGCGCTGCGAGGTAATTTATGAGGCTGGCGAATTTCAAAATCGGGCATCTTTTGGGTGCTTGTTTCGGCACGGGCGTACTTATGTTTCTGCTGAGCGCAGCGGTTGCAATTCTGCAAATGAACGCGGTTCAGAAGCGTTTGGACTTGATCGTTAAGGAAAACAATCTCAAAACTCAGGCGGTGCATCAATTAATCTTAGGCGTCCTGACGGCATCCGAGGCTATTCGGACGTTGCCCTTGCTACAGGACGAACAACTGCTTAAAGAGCAGAAGCAAAAATTCGAACAAGCCAATACGAACTATGGCGCTGCCTGGAAAACGCTGAACGGCTTGGCGTTAAGTGCAAGCGAGCGGTCTAATCTGGAGGCGGTTAAATCGGCGCGGGATGGCCTGGAGCAAATCAATGCCGAGACCGTTAAATTCGCTCTCGATTCCCGTGTGACAGAAGCAACAGACATCATTCTTAACAAAGCAGGGGTCGCAACCTCGTCGCTGATGGCCAAGTTGGCCGTTCTACAAGATTCAGGCACGCAGGAAGCCTATGCCTCGGCATCGGAGGCGCGAAAATTAGCGACGACGATCATAGCCATTCTTAGTATCGTGATGCTGATCGCCGGCGTAGTGGTGGCCTGGCTTGTGACGAGGGCGGTTACAAAACCGTTACTGCGCGCCGTTCACGTTGCCGGTGAGGTTGCCCAAGGCGACCTGCGGCAAACGATTACCGCCGATGGCCGTGGCGAAACCGGCGATGTGCTGCGGGCTTTGCAAAAGATGAGCGGTAACTTGGCCGGCGTGGTCAGCAATGTACGCTCGGTATCACGCAAACTTAGCAACGTCGCGGAGGAGATAAGCGGTGGCGCGATGGAACTGAGTTCGCGCACAGAGGCGACAGCGTCAAGTCTCGAGCAAACCGCCGCGAGTATGGAAGAACTTAGTGCGACAGTAACGCAAAATGCCGATGCTGCCGGCCAAGCAGCCAAATTGGCGAACAGCGCATCGGAAACGGCGAGCCGCGGCGGCGCGGCGTTCAATCAGGTCGTCTCCAACATGAACGCCATCGATCAAAGCTCGAAACGCATCGTCGATATCATTACCGTCATGGATGGCATAGCGTTCCAAACTAACATTCTTGCCCTCAATGCCGCGGTGGAAGCGGCTCGAGCGGGTGAGCAAGGACGAGGATTCGCAGTAGTCGCGAGCGAAGTGCGGGCTCTGGCGCAGCGCAGCGCCACCGCTGCTAAGGAGATTAAGAGCCTGATCGCCGAGTCGGTGCAACGGATTGAGGCCGGTACTGCTGTGGTCGCCGGGGCGGGTAAGACGATGGATGAAATTTTATCGATCAATCGTCAAGTGAATCAGATCATCCACGATATCGCTCAAGCGTCAGTCGAGCAAAGCGATGGTATCGTTCAGATTAAGCGCGCCATCGAGCAAATGGATAACGCAACTCAACAAAATGGCGAGCTCGTCAGCTCATTGGCCGTGGCGACAGATTCGATGTCGGTGGAGCTACAGCAGCTCACTCGCGGCGTGGATTTCTTTCGTATTGCCGATGATACCCCCCAGGCGGCCGCTTCGGCATCGGAACTCAATGCGCGCAGAGGC
This sequence comes from Pseudomonadota bacterium, assembly GCA_031406045.1. Taxonomy (GTDB): domain Bacteria; phylum Pseudomonadota; class Gammaproteobacteria; order Burkholderiales; family JALYOK01; genus JALYOK01. The sequence continues at coordinate 2,781 of JANOGO010000037.1, read as the reverse complement.
AACAAAACTCACCGCAAGAAGCAATTACTCGCAAACGCCGGTGACGAACGTAAAACACAGCTCGCCTCAAACGCTAGCGCGGACAGCGACTGGCAAACATTCTGAAAATGTTAGCGCACTCGAATGCGTTGTTAAATTTCATTTTCTAATCACAAAACGTAAAATCTAATACGTCTTTACTTCGATTGACGCTCGCTGCGGAATTAAGATTTATTGTCACCGAAACAGAAAGGAAACTAAAAATGAAACGTTACGTTATGTCAAGCCATTTGCTGCGAAACTGGATCATTGCGCTGCTGTTTGCGCCGCTATTGACGACTTCTGTGGCAGCGCGCGCGGAAATTACGCTTGGAGTGAACGATTGGGTTGGTTACGTCGCTTGGTACATCGCCCAGGAGAAAGGGTTCTTCAAAAAGCACAATACTGATGTGAAGTTGGTATGGTGTGACGGCGTGGTTGATTCATTGGATAAGTTTGCGGCAGGCAAACTCGATGCAAACGCACAACCGTGGACCGATACGCTTATACATATCGCCCAGAAAGTACCGCTTAAGACGTTCATGGTGACTCTGCATTCCGCAGGGGCCGATGCGTTGATGGTCGGGCCGAAAATCCAGAAGCTGGCGGATTTGAAAGGTAAAAAGATTGCGCTCGAAGAAGTAGCAATTATGCAATTCATGGTCGAAACCGCATTAGCCAAGGCGGGCTTAACCAATAAGGACGTACAGATAATGTACATGCCTGCCGGCGATGCTGCCAAGGCCTTCATGGAAGGTAAAGTAGACGCGGCGGCGGTGTGGAATCCCTTCGTAAATGATATTCAAGTCTCACGTAAGGGGCGGCCGTTATTTAGCTCCAAGGACGTGCCGGGTATGATGTCGGACGTACTGGTTGCCAGCGAAAAATCGTTCAGTCAAAAGCGTGCCGAATACCTTGGATTGGTGCGAGCTTGGTACGATATGGAAAAGTTTCTGCGAGACAACCGTGACGAAGCGGTCCGCATTATGGCCAAAGTCGTGAAGCAAGAACCGGAAAAATACCGAATTTTTCTTTCAGGCGCACGTTTTTTGAACGAAAAAGACAATCTTGATTCCTTTGCAGCCGCATCGAACCCCAGATCTTTAGCCGCTGTGTCCGTTCCGCTTATCAAGTTTCTCAGGGACAAGAAATTGGTCGAAGGCGACGTAAGTATCGCCAGCGCGGTTGATGGCTCGTTAGTTCAGGAGATTGCCAAGCGCTAAAACTATACGCGGCGTAGATGGTACCGGGTACAAAGTGTTTATCCGAATTTATGCCGCGCCTCAACGATTCTTCTTCGCGATACTTATCGAATTCTGTCGGGTTGTTTTCGAACTTAAAAGTTAGCATCACAATATAGGATGTCCTTCGCGGGTTTACACATGTGAAGTATCTGGCGAGGATTCCCGGGACCATCCGCCATCACTCAAGGCAACTGCAAAACAATTTAAGTCCGGCGGATTGTTGCTAGGGAAGCTGTGCACTAGACTCCAAAAATACTTGACGAATCGAAGCTGTAAGTTATGACAGTATTTAACAATCGTTAACAATTGACCATTGAATAATTGGCTCGTGGTCGCATAGACTACAATCATAGTCTGGAACGCAAAAAGACCTCAAAGCGATCCAACCAATTCCAAAAAAATCAATTGTCGTGAACTAGCAATAGTTCAATGCCTTAATAAAAACTACATCACAGCGCAGCAATTTAAGTCCCGGTCCCTCTTGGCCGTTGAGCAGTATTTGTCCTCGAATTTACTCGAAGACTTAGTCCATTGCGACAAGGTCGTCGATTTTTAACGAGAGGGCTAGGCTATTTTTTTGCTACTACACAAAGGATTACGTAATGAATTTGAATGACATTACCCAGCACGAAATCGAAGCGTTGAAGCATGCCTTTAACGTTTCTGACGCCCACACGCATCAATCTCAATCCCCAACCCAGCGCGATATCATTCGGCGACTACCAGAGTTATGGTACGAGGCAGAAAAAACACGCCAATATGATATGGAGCAAAAATTTTTGCACCACTTTTTTCGCGTGCACAAGCAACCGGCAGCGCTGAAAAACAATAACGTTCTACTCGTCTATGCCGCCTCCATTGCGATGGCAATCACTGCCAACTATTTGATGAAGAAAAAAATGACGGTTGGTCTAATGCATCCGTGTTTCGACAATATCGTCGATCTTCTGAAGCATATGGAAGTACCGATCACGGCATTACAAGAAGAATGGTTTCACGACCCGAAAAAGATCTATGAGACGCTCGAAAAAAACGTTACTACCGACGCGATTTTTCTAATTGATCCGAACAATCCGACCGGCTTTACTTTGTTTGACTTTGGCACCGAAGGCTGGAGTGAAGTTATCCGTTTTGCCAAGGACAAGAAAAAACTATTGATACTTGATTTTTGCTTCGCGGCATTTATGCTCCCGGACAAGAATCTCGACGTATTCGATCTGTACGAACTTCTGGAATCGTCCGGCGTGACTTACATTGCGATGGAAGATACCGGCAAAACGTGGCCGCTGCAGGACGCAAAGGCCGCGATGATCAAAGCCAGTGTTGATATCTATGACGACATCTACAACATACACACAGCGTATTTGTTGAACGTCTCGCCCTTTATTTTGAATGTGCTGACGCAGTACGTCCTCGATTCAGAGAAAGATAATTTCGCCCAGCACCTCGAAGAATGGGTATTGGTCGTGATTTAACTGCATTGCGAAAGGATGGCAGCGAGTTTCCAGTAGAAATAAGC
>JANOGO010000004.1:0-4965 GCA_031406045.1 Pseudomonadota bacterium | reverse complement strand
TGATGCGCAAACTCAGTTTCCGCACGCGCCTCGTCTTCGACTACTTGCGCATGACAAAGAACTCGGCTCCCACGACATGCGGTTCTTGAGAACAAATTTACCGTGCTACTCTTTGACCCTACTCTTTTTGTACTCTTTTTGCGCAGTTTGCTTGAAGTGCGAGTTAGAAATCGCCCCGTAAGCTTTTCGGAGATTAATCTGATTGCCATTTGTGCCGCTAAGTTTAGCCGGGGTTAGCGATCCCTTCTCTCTTTTGTTTTCGTTTCGGCTTGTTGCAAATTTTCTTTCACTCTGTGCTTGACCAATTTACCGATCAACGCGTAGGGAATGGGTTTATCGAGCGGAAATTTCAGGTTACCTTTGGGGCCTTCATAAACGAATTTTTCCTTCTGAAATTTTGCGTCTCCCCCGATAACGGGCGGATAAAATCCGATGTGACTTTTGAACGCGGCGAAATAGACCAAATTTCCGTTCAGCGTAAAAGCGGGTATTTGGTAGCTGATTTTTTCTTCTGCGTCCGGCGCCGCCGTGCGTATCGTCTGCCGTATTTTTTCTAAGATAATTTGAACTTCATTTGGAAAACCGGCGATGTATTCATCGATGTCTTTGGGTGCTTTTTTCGCGGTTGTCATCTTAATGTCCCGGTTAAAGCGGTGGTTTTAGTGGTCGTCATGATCGTTCCTTTCGCTTAAAGTTGAATCGGTATTAGGTGCGGACATCAGATAGTCGTTCGAGAACAATTCCAATCGACATCGATCTGCATAAGTCAAAAGAATTTTCTTTTTCCCGTTGGCATAAGTTGTTTCACCATGACGCACACGCAGCGCCGCCACTATAGGAGAATAATTTGATGTGCCAACAGGCGCATGGCGCTTGCCTCACAGCCTAGCATGCCTGGAAAGGCAAGCTGGGTGCGGCGTTCCGAGGATGTTGTTTGAGAATACCTTCCGCTTCTCCGATCTTATGGGCTAAAACTTGACAGCATTGACCAGTTTTGTCACGCTACATCCGCTCCAAGCGAACAAATAATTCTAAAAATTGCATCAAGTTCTCCAAGAAGCCGTTGGTAAATTCGAAAAAGGCTGAGTAACAAGTTCTCCGCTGCCGCCTGCGGGCGCTGCGCGAAGGGAGAAAAATAATGCTGCACGCTGCACCGCGTTCGATCCGCCTTTCCTCTACCCTGCCCGTTCGAGTATTTGTTGCCCTGCTCGGACTCATTTCTCTGCAATATTCCTTTGCGCAAAGTTCGGTCACCTACGACATCGTATATGTGCGGGCAGCGCGTTACGGCGATGTAACGATGACCAAGTGGCCGGAGGTGATTAATCCGGTGCAAATGGAGCCGGGCGCGGATTTGATGTTGTTGCGTCCGAACGGAACCGAAGAAGTGTTGTTCGCCGCCGGCAATGGCGCCGTGGTGGATCCGGTGCCATCGTTCGATGCGAAGTGGGTGTATTTTTCCTACTTCCCCGATATGCGCACTGCGCAGCTCAATTATCAGCGTAGCTTTGCGCCGAAGCAGGGTGCGGACATTTATAAAATCAACATCGCGACGCGACAAGTCGTTCGCTTAACGCAACAGAAATGGGAACCGCCGAGCGGTGCGGCGAATTGGTCGACGAATCACTTAAGCGCAAGCGCGCCGGATAAATCCTATCTCGGTTACGGCATCTTCAACTTGAGCCCCTGCCCGTTACCCAACGGCAAAGTAATGTTTGTTTCCAGCCGCGATGGCTATCTGCCAAACAAAGGCATGACCTTCCCGAATTTGCGTCTGTACATCATGGACGACAACGGCGAAAACGTCGAGCCGATCGGCCACCTGAATATCGGCAGTGCGATGCATCCCACGGTTCTGACCGATGGCCGCGTGATGTTTTCCAGTTACGAATCCCAAGGCGTGCGCGATGATCGCGTGTGGTCGCTGTGGGCAATTTGGCCGGATGGACAAAAGTGGGAACCGCTGATGAGCCCGTTTAAAATCGGCGCGGCGTTTCACTTTCAAACGCAGTTGAGCGACAGCCGTATCGCCGTCGTGGAATACTACAATCTCAACAACAGCGGCTTCGGCACGCTGCTTGCATTCAACGCGAAAAAAACCGTCGGCGCTGCGCCGTTCGGTAGTCCGATTGACACGGATCCGTCGAATCCATTGGTGCGCCGCGGTCTGTGGTTTTTCGATGCAGGTCATCCCGCCCATTTACAACCACGTCTTACGCAATATCGATTTTCGCCGCCCGGCTTATCGGCGTTAAGCGCCTTTACCCACGGCGAGGACCAAGGCGCAGGCTATGAATTGGATGGCAGTTGGGCCGGCAAGGTCACGCATCCCGCCGCTGCGCCGAAAAACGACGTGTTGTTAGTGTGGAGCCCTGGGCCGGTGAATCATCTGGACCGGCCGACACAATTACCGCGAATCGACGGCGGAATTTATCTGTTAAAAAGCGGCGCGGCAATCACCGATCACCGCCAATTAGTGTTGGTGAAAAACGATCCGCGCTTCAACGAAATGCAGCCCAGGGCCTTGGTGCCTTATTCGGCGATTTATGGCGTTGCGGCGCCGGCGAACCTGCCTTATTTACCCAACGATGGTAGCCTGCACACCAGCTTGCCGGCCGGAACGCCGTTCGGCTTGGTCGGTGCATCGAGTTTTTACAAGCGCGATACCGCGCCGGGCGTTGCTAATAAAACATCGATCTATCACGGCTTGGAGCCGTTTAACACGTCGGAGAACGACGTCAATCCGAATTGGTTTATTCAGGGCGCGGATGCGGGACGCTACAGCGACGCCGATATTTTCGCAGTGCGCATTCTCGGCATGGAAGGCGTTGCCCATCGCAGTTATGGGCCGGGCGCGACGGGCGGATCGCCGGGCTTTCGCAGCCACGCGGGTGCGGAACGTTTGCGTATTCTCGGCGAAATTCCGTTGCGCAAACCCGGCGTGGTCGATCCCGACGGCAATCCCGATACGAGTTTCTTGGCGAAGATTCCGGCGGACACACCCTTCACTTTTCAAACTCTCGATAAAGACGGCTTGGTCTTGAATATGGCGCAAACCTGGCACATGGTGCGCCCAGGGGAGGTGCGAACCAATTGCGGCGGCTGTCATGCCCATAGCCGCGTGCCGACTAATTTCGCTAACACCGCGGCGGGGCAACCAGGGTACGTACCGCATGATCTCACCGGCAATACGCCGATCCTGAGCAAAAATACCGCGGCGCAGACCATCCAAATCTCGGCCGGGCGCCATGCCCTGGATGTCGAGTTTTATCGCGACATTCGGCCCATCCTGCAGCGCTCGTGCGTGCAATGCCATTCCAAAAGCGGGCGGCAAGAAGCCGGTTTGGTGTTGGACGATAGCAACATCGTCGACGGTTTCGATAACACCTACAATCGCCTGGCCCGCGATCCTAACGCTCTGTTCGGCATCAAGCCTATCATTCCCAATGGCACCTGGCGCCAGACCAATGCCTCGCGTTACATTCGCATGTTCCAATCGCGCCGCAGCCTGTTGATGTGGAAAATTATGGGCCGCCGCCTGGATGGATGGAGCAATGCCGATCACCCGACCGAATCCGCGCCCGGTAATCCCGCCACCTTACCGGTGGGCGCCAATGCTAACGATGCGGACTTGGACTACACCGGTACGATCATGCCGCCGCTCGCATCCGGCGCGCTACCATTGACGGACAACGAAAAGATGTTATTCGCACGTTGGATCGATCTCGGTTGCCAGGTCGATTCCGCCGATCCGCAGCAAAAGACCATGGGCGTTTTCGCCGACGACGTGAAACCGGTGCTGACGGTTTCGTCGCCACGCAGTGGTTTGGTCAGCGCGCCGTTAAGCCAAATGCGTATCGGTTTGTACGATAACTATTCCGGACTCAATCGCCAATCGCTCTCGGTCACGGCGAATTTTGCGGTGAACGGTAAAGTGGCGGGTAGTGAGTTGGCCGGAGATTTTCGCGATACCGGCAACGCGGTTTGGACGTTAAGCTTGGCTACGCCCATCACCAACTTAACCACGGGTAAACTCAATGTACGGGTAAAAGATCTGTCCGGAAATATGTCCGTGGTCGAGCGCAGCTTCCGCGTCAATTCGACTACGCCGCCTGCGACCGGCGCGGAAATCATTCTCGACAATTTAGCTGCCGGCGTGAGGGACGCGAGCCGCAATTTCACTGGGCAATGGTGTCTATCAAGTGCCGCGAATAAATATGGTAGTCACTCGGTTTATAGTTGCGGCGTCGCGCGCGATAGCTATCGTTGGACGCCCGCGATCGCCACAGCCGGCAACTATGATGTTTTCGTCTGGTGGAGTAGCCACGCGAATCGCTCGGCCACAACGCCGATTTCAGTCATCCATAGCGGTGGAACCTCGACCAAGAATTTCAACCAGCAAGCCGGCGGTGGTCAATGGGTGTTACACGGACGCTACCGCTTTAACGCCGGAACCACCGGCTATGTTGAAGTGAGCGATGTCAACGGCCAAGCCGCCGCGGATGCCGTGCGTTTTGTCCCAATACCCTAAAATCGCAAATAAAAACGCCCACTCGAATTCAAGTGGGCGTTGAATAACTCCAATATGGAGTAAGGTTTCCCCGGGGGATCACCCCGAAGAGATTTCTATTACTACACGCTCAACTGGTTGCCGAGCGGAAGTTCACGGATACGCTTACCGGTTGCCTGGAAAATAGCATTGGTAAACGCCGGTGCGAACGGCGGCACGCCGGGCTCGCCCACGCCGCTCGACGGCACATCGAGGCCGTGGGGAACGATATGGGTGCGAACGTCCATTGCGCCTTCGCCGATACGCAGTACTTGGTAGTCGTTGAAGTTGCTTTGCTGCACGCGGCCGTTCTTGAAGGTGATTTGCGTGAGTTTAGCGATGGAAAGACCCATTACCGCCGCGCCTTCCATTTGCGACGCGATACGTTCCGGGTTGACGTGGAAACCGCAGTCGAC
>JANOGO010000001.1:0-3634 GCA_031406045.1 Pseudomonadota bacterium | reverse complement strand
ATCAACGACGACATCGACGCACTTCGCGACAGCGTACAAAAATTCGCCGCCGCGGAACTCGCGCCGCGCGCCGCCGAAATCGATCGCAGCAATGAGTTCCCCATGGACATCTGGCGCAAACTCGGCGATATGGGCTTGCTCGGCATTTGCGTCGGCGAAGAACACGGCGGCAGCGGCATGGGATATCTCGCGCATGTCGTCGCAGTCGAGGAAATTTCGCGCGCGTCGGCATCGGTCGGTTTATCGTACGGCGCGCACTCGAATCTGTGCGTCAATAATTTATTTCTCAACGGCAACGCCGCGCAGCAGCAAAAATATTTGCCCAAACTTTGCAGCGGCGAACACGTCGGTGCGCTGGCGATGAGCGAGCCGGGCGCGGGTTCCGATGTCGTCGGCTCCATGTCTTGCCGCGCCGTGAAGCAAGGCGACCACTGGATTGCGAATGGCAGCAAAATGTGGATCACCAACGGCCCCGATGCCGATACATTAATCGTGTACATGCGCACCTCGGAAATCGAATCCTCGGCGCGCTCGATGACGGCGTTCATCGTCGAAAAAGGCATGAAGGGATTCAGCACCGCGCAAAAACTCGACAAGCTCGGCATGCGCGGCTCCAACACCTGCGAGCTGGTGTTCCAAGATTGTGAAATTCCCGACGAAAATATTCTCGGCCATGCAAACGGCGGCACGCGAATTTTGATGCGCGGCCTCGATACCGAGCGCGTGACGTTATCCGGCGGCCCGATCGGCATTATGCAAGCGGCGATGGACATCGTCGTGCCCTACGTCCACGAGCGCAAACAATTCGGCAAACCAATCGGCACATTCGAGTTAATGCAAGGCAAACTCGCCGATATGTATGTGAAGTTGCAATCGTCGCGCGCCTTTGCTTACCGGGTCGCCGCAGGGATTGATGTCGGGCATCCATCGCGAAAAGATTCGGCAGCATGCTTGCTCTATTCATCGGAATGCGCGGTGCAAGTTGCGCTCGAAGCGATCCAATGCCTTGGCGGCAATGGCTACATCAACGACTATCCCACCGGCCGCTTGCTGCGCGATGCGAAGCTTTACGACATCGGCGCCGGAACCAACGAAATCCGCCGCATGCTTATCGGCCGTGAACTTTTTGACGAGACAATATGATCCTGAATGATGATCAACGCGCCGTGCGTGATATGGCGCGCGAGTTTGCACAAAATGAATTGGCGCCCCATGCGGCCGAATGGGATCGCAACAGCGCATTGCCCGATGCGATCGTTGCGCAAATGGGAGCGTTAGGTTTGCTCGGCATGGTCGTTCCGAAAGAATGGGGCGGCTGTTATACGGACTACGTGGCCTACGCACTTGCGGTTGAGGAAATCGCCGCCGGCTGTGCGTCATGCTCGACGTTGATGAGCGTACACAGCTCGGTCGGCTGCTCACCGATATTGAAATACGGGAGCGACGAGCAAAAACAAACCTGGCTGCGCGATCTCGTGGCAGGAAAAAAGATCGGCGCGTTTTGTTTGACGGAACCGCAAGCGGGCTCGGAAGCACATAATTTAAAAACGCGCGCTGTGTTGCAAAACGGCAAGTGGATCATTAACGGCAATAAACAATTTGTCACCAACGGTAAGCGCGCCGCGATGGCGATCGTGTTTGCGGTCACCGATCCTGAACTAGGAAAAAAAGGCCTTAGCGCATTCATCGTGCCGACCAACACGCCGGGCTGCATTGTCAACAAGCCGGAACACAAATTGGGCATTCGCGCGTCGGACACCTGCGCGATCACGTTTAACAACTGCGCCATTCCCGAAGCAAACATCCTCGGCCAGCGCGGCGAAGGCTTGCGCATCGCGTTATCAAATCTGGAGGGTGGCCGCATTGGTATTGCCGCACAAGCTGTCGGCATCGCCCGCGCGGCATTCGACGCAGCCGCGGCCTATTCCAAAGAGCGCAAACAATTCGATAAGCCCATCGCGCAACATCAAAGCATCGCCAACATGCTCGCCGATATGCACACCCGGCTGAACGCCGCGCGCCTATTGGTTCTTCACGCAGCGGCACTGCGAACGCAAGGCGTGGCGTGCCTCTCCGAGGCGTCGCAGGCGAAGCTTTACGCCAGCGAAACGGCGGAATTCGTCTGCTCCAAGGCGATTCAGATTCATGGCGGCTATGGCTACTTGGAAGACTATCCGGTGGAGCGGCACTATCGCGATGCGCGGATAACGCAGATTTATGAAGGCACCAGCGAAGTGCAGCGAATGTTAATCGCCCGCAGTCTTTGAGAACCGCCATCAGTTGATTGAAGCGATAACCACTAAATTTGTCATTCCCGCGAAAGCGGGAATCCATTCGGCATTTTTATTTATAAGCGCGCTATGGATTCCCGCCTTCGCGGGAATGACAATAAAATTACGCCGTCAATTGTTATGGGCGTTACTCCCTTAAATGATTTTTCATGCCAATCCTGTCAACAAAAATCGATAGCCGATCTGACGTATTTCAGTCCAACGCGACCGCCATGCGTAGTGTCGTAAACGACTTACACGAAAAGATGGCAACAATCGCCGAAGGCGGCGGTATCGACGCGCGCACCAAACACATGGCACGAGGCAAACTGCTCCCACGCGACCGTATCCAAGCCCTACTCGATCCCGGCAGCCCATTCCTCGAATTCTCACCGCTTGCGGCGTTCGGCCTGTACAACAACGACGCACCGTGCGCAGGCATGATCTCCGGTATCGGCCGCGTACAAGGCAAAGAAGTTGTCGTCATCGCGAACGATGCGACGGTAAAGGGCGGCACCTATTATCCGATGACGGTCAAGAAGCATTTGCGCGCGCAGGAAATCGCGATGCAAAATTGTTTGCCGTGTATTTATTTGGTCGATTCCGGCGGCGCGTTTTTGCCGCTGCAAGATGAGGTTTTTCCCGACAAGGAACATTTCGGCAGAATTTTCTACAACCAAGCGAACATGTCGGCGTTGGGCATCCCACAGATTGCCGTAGTGCTCGGTTCCTGCACCGCCGGCGGTGCCTATGTGCCGGCCATGTGCGACGAATCGATCATCGTCAAAAACCAAGGTACGATTTTTCTCGCCGGCCCGCCGTTGGTCAAAGCAGCAACAGGTGAAATTGTCAGCGCCGAAGACCTGGGCGGCGGCGATGTCCACAGCCGCACATCCGGCGTAACCGATCATCTCGCACAGGATGACGCCCACGCGCTGCACATTGCGCGCGAGATTGTTTCGCATCTGAATCGTCCCAAAACCCTGCCGCTAGAAGTTCGCGTCGTCGTCGAACCGCGCTACCCGATTGAAGAGATTTATGGCATCGTGCCGGAAGATACGCGTCAGCCGTTTGATGTGCGCGAGATCATTGCGCGCATCGTCGACGGTTCGGAATTTCACGAGTTCAAGCAACTGTACGGCAATACCTTGGTGTGCGGCTTCGCTCATATTCACGGTTATCCCGTTGGGATCGTTGCCAACAACGGCATTTTGTTTTCCGAGTCGGCGCTCAAGGGCGCGCACTTTATCGAGCTTTGCAATCAGCGCGGCGTTCCACTCGTGTTCATAAAAAATATCACGGTATTCTTGGTCGGAAAAAAATATTAAAACGCCGGCATCGCCAAAGACTGCGCGAAAATGGTG
>JANOGO010000373.1:0-18111 GCA_031406045.1 Pseudomonadota bacterium | reverse complement strand
GCGCGCAGCGCGCTCTAGCGTCGTCAAATCGAGATCGCCACGTCGCCCTTCGGGCTCCTCGCGATGACAAGATTGGGCGTTTGCTATCGCACTTGGTCGGACTAGGCCGCAGACCTTCAAGCGACTGTTCTCCAACAATATCCCGTTCATGGTCCATGAGCAGTATCGGCAACGCCGATACACGCAGCTCGCAATGACAAAGGCAAGCCCATGTAGGGCGAGTCCCACCCGCCTTTTCCGAATTTGTTTGGCGGGTTGCCCCGCCCTACATTTTATTTTCGAGAGCGTTTTTGCCGCGGTGATCTTGCTTGGATTCGAATTGAAATACGATTTGGGGTAATACTCCAAGCATCGCGCCAGAAGGCACGCGTTTCTTACTTGGTGGCATGGCATGCTTGGAACGCCGCGTGGTTACTGGGTGGCCTCGGGCCATTGGCTTGTTGCCGGGTTGCCATTTAAGAATTTGCCCCCGCCCCCACCCTCCCCCGCGCGCTTTGCGCGCAAGTGAGGGAGTTACGGGTAAGAGGTTTTACACGCTAAGTGATCCGCAACCCAAGCGGCGCGGGACATGAGCTGATAAATTTCGGAAATATCCATCGTCCAACTTAAGCCGCACGCTGCCGCGACTGCGGAGAGACCCTAACGTTCGCCGCCGAGCGCGGCGAATGACGTCGGCATGGCCCGCATCGGGCACATAGGTAACGAGTTTTACGCCGTTATTTTCAGCACATCAAACAACGATTCTTGCCAAGCCATCATGATTTTTTATGCGCCGGGATTCGGGTAGCGCATTTGAATCGCACGAATATCAGCGAGGGTTTCGGCATTAAGCACGAATTGCGCCGCGGCGATATCTTCTTCGAGTTGCGCGGGTGTCGTCGCGCCGATGATTGACGATCCCAGAAACCAACGACTTGCCACATAACCCAACGCCAATTGCACCAGTGTGATGCCGCGCCGTTTTGCGAGCGCAGCGTAGGCGTCGACCGCTTCCGCAACAACGGGTGGGCGAAAGCGCACGCCAAGCACATCGAATAACGTAAAGCGCGCATTGGCTGGCTTTGCGCCGCCGCTATATTTGCCCGACAAAATCCCCGCCGCCAACGGGCTGTAGGCGAGCAGCGACATATTTTCCCGGAACAATGTTTCGGCGAGATCGTTGTCGACATTGCGCGACACCAGACTGTAACTATTTTGTAAGGTCACCGGGCACGGCACGTCGAGTTCTTTTGCGATGCGCTGAAATTCGCAAACGCCCCAAGCCGTTTCATTCGACAAACCATAATGACGAATCTTGCCTACTTTGATCAATGCCGCCATCGCTTCGACTTGCTCGCGAATCGGCGGGCCGCCTTTTTTTTCTTTGCCGGGATCGAATTCCGTCCCGCCGAACATCGGCACATTGCGTTGCGGCCAATGGATTTGATACAGATCGATGTAGTCGGTTTGCAAACGCGCGAGGCTGGTGTCGCAAGCTTCCGCGATCACTTCGCGCGTGAGGTCGGTGCGCCCGCCGCGAATCCAATCGCGCCGGCCGGGACCGGCGACTTTGCTGGCGATGATGAGTGAATCGCGCCGCTGATTTTTTAGCCACGATCCGAGATAGGTTTCGGTGCGGCCTTGGGTTTTGCCGTTCGGCGGCACGGGATACATTTCCGCTGTGTCGATGAAATTGATGCCCTTATCGATCGCGAAATCGAGCTGCGCGTGCGCATCGCTTTCGCTGTTTTGTTCGCCCCAGGTCATTGTGCCGAGGCAGACTTGCGAGACGTTTAAGTCTGTGCGGGGAAGCGTTTTTAGTTTCATTGCAACCTCCTAATGTGGCGCTTCATTAAGCTCACGACATTCTCTCAATAACTATACGTAACGATTGTCGTTGCTGCAAAGGACAGGAACCCATATCGTATAAGTCTGCGCGAGACTAACTTAAAAGTATGGCGCCAGTGCACTTCGTAATCAACGAAGTCTCCCTCCCCTTCAAGGGGAGGGTTGGGGTGGGGATGGGTGCCCAGGCTTGAATCAAACCCATCCCCTTCCCTGCCTTCCCCTTGAAGGGAAAGGAGTTTCCCGCTAACCACTACTCATAAGGCAGCGACAACGCGAAACATCTCTCTAATAATCCTGCACTCGAAAAATAAATTCCTGTTCGACGCCAAACTCGGTACCGTCGGCTTCGAAAATATATTTCTTCACTGTGTCCACCGCCGTCTTATCGAACACGCCTTTCGGCATCGATTCTAAGATCGTTACGGTCGCGACGTTGCCCTTACCATTAACGAGCAACCGCACCCGAACCTTCCCTTCCACACCCATGCGCAACGCCTGTTTTGGATAGGGTGGCTTGATTTTATTTTTCGGCTCAAGTTTACGAATCTTCACTACGCGTTTTTCTTCCGGCGGCTCGTCCTCGACTTCATCGTCATCTTCCGATGCTTCTGCAACGCGCGCCGGGGGCGGCGGACGCGGCGGCGGCGTGCTGATTTTTTCCTTGCCGCTATCTTCGTCTTTTTTATCTTTGCCTTCTTCCGGTTTCGCCGCCGGCGGCGCCTCTGCTTTCGGTTCGATTGCGACCGGCGCACTTGGGATTTCGACCGTCTTTACTTCTTGCTTCGGTGGCGGCGGCGGCGCGGGAGGCGCAGGCTTTGGCTCGATCGAAACAGGTTTGGGTACTTCCACGGTTTTGATTTCTACCTTGGGTGGTGGTAGCGGCAACGGGCGCGGCGGCGGTTCAACCACCCGAGGTGGCCCCGTAGAAACCGGCTTTGGCGGCTCAACGGATTTCATCTCCACTTTCGGCGGCGGGGGCGGTACCGGACGCGGCGGGGCCACCTGGGGTGGCGGCGGCTCAATGGACACCGGTTTGGGCGACTCGACCGGTTTTACTTCGACCTTCGGCGGCGGAGGCGGCACTGGCCGGGGGGGTGGCTCAGCCGACATGGGCTTCGGCGTGTCGACCGTTTTGATTTCCACTTTCGGTGGCGGCGGCGGTGCGGGCTTGGGCTCGACGGACAGCGGCGTCGGCACTTCCACCGTTTTGATTTCGACCTTCGGTGGTACCGGCGGCAACGGCCGCTGGGTCATCTCGGGTGGCGCAACGACCTTGGGCGGCGGCAGGGGTACCGGCGGTGGTGAGAGCGGCTTCGGTGGCGGCGGCGGCGGGCGCGGTGGTTCCGGCTTGGGCGGCGGCTCGGGTTCCGGCTCCGGTTCGGGTGGCGGCGGTGGTGGTTTCAGTAGTGGCGGCGGCGGGACGACCGGCTCGGGAATGGGTTTGGGCGCCGGTTCGACCTTTTTTTCGATCTTCGGTGGTTTTGGTGGCTCGACGGGTTTGGGCGGCGCGGGCTTAGGCGTTTCTTTTTTCGGCGCCGCTTGCGGTTTTTTTCCTTCGAGTTTTTTTTCCGGTTCGAGTTGCTCGAGCGTCACCAGCATCGGTGGCGGATCGAACGGCTTAACACTCATGTTCATGAACGCCAGGTAGAGCAGCGCGAACAACAGTAGCTCGACGATCGCTGCAAGCAGCAACGCCTTGCGCATCGACATGTTAAGGTCGCGCCGGCCCGCCGGACGCGCCCAGAGCGGGTCCCTCAGACCGACTTTTCTCGCCATCATCGGGAGCTTAGTTGCTCTCAGCTTTCGCGGCGAGGCCGACCTGAGCGATTCCCGCGGAGCGCGCGACGTCCATCACCTTCAAGGTATTTTGATAGGTGAGTTCTTTGTCGCCCGCTAGAATCACGGCAAGTTTGTCGTTTTTCTTTTTCGCTTCTTGCAACAAACTCTTGAGGCTGTCGGCACTGTAGGGCTGGCCTTCGACATACATCGCGCCATCCTTTTGCACACCGACGGTGATCTGGGTCGGCTTCAACTCTTGCGTGGTTTTGGAGCTCGGTAAATCGAGTTGAATGCCGGTGCCCTGGATCATGCGCAACGTGATGACGATAAAGAACACCAGCAAGAACATCATGATGTCGATCATCGGGATGATTTCGATGCGCGGTTTATCGACATCGAAATAGCTGTTGCCACGGCGTTTCATGGCGTTTGCCTTGCGATGGTCACCGGCGGTACCGCGCGGCCGGCGCGGTCCGTAGTCGCAACACCATGATGGGCCGATCCGCCGCCGTACAGGCGATTGATCACCATGATCTTAAGCAATTCCATTTGATGCAAGGCCAAGCGCACGCGCTTATTGAAATAATTCAGAAACACAATCGCGATGATGGCGATGAGCAGACCCGCGCCGGTCGCAATTAATGCCTCACCGATACCACCGGTGACCATTTCCGGCGCACCGCCGGCGCCTTGCACGCCTAGCACGTTAAAGGTTTTGATCATGCCGACAATCGTACCGAACAGCCCCAACAGCGGCGCCAGCGTGACGGAGGTATCGAGCACCCACATGTAGCGGTCCATTTTGGGCAACTGCCACATGATGGATTCCTCGATGTGACGATCCATCGCTTCGGCATCTTCGCCGCGCGACGCAAGCGCCGTGCTGATGATAGCGGACTGCACCGTGCCTTGGTAATGGTCGGCGACTTTTTTCATATCGTCGGCATTTTGGTATTTCACCAATTGCACGTCGTGTTCCATCGCCGCACCGGCGAGTAACACCTTATGGTAAAAGTACCAACGCTCAATAATCACGGCGATGGTGATTAACAACAATAGCGCCATCAGCGGCAACAATCCCCCCGACATGGCGCTGTAACGAACAATCAAATCCCACATAGCTTAAGCTCCGAGTATTTTGTGTGGTATGGACTCAGCCGTAAGGCGCATAGTTCCTGGCTACAGAACATGCAAAATCCTACAACTGCTTTTTATGAGTAACTTGTGAAACGCCTCAACAAATATTGTATCAGCAAAGACGCTTCTAGCTTGGCGCGATGACGTA
Organism: Pseudomonadota bacterium; assembly: GCA_031406045.1. Taxonomy (GTDB): domain Bacteria; phylum Pseudomonadota; class Gammaproteobacteria; order Burkholderiales; family JALYOK01; genus JALYOK01. Next base: position 13,220 of record JANOGO010000373.1, on the reverse strand, counting down.
TGCTCGATTTGGTTAGTACTCGCCAAAAAAAGTATACTGATCGAAATAACGCTGCAGCCAATCGAAATAATCTCACCTTTATCCCAACATGACCTCTATTCGCAGCATTCTCGTCGCCAATCGAAGTGAAATTTCCATCCGCGTCATGCGCGCCGCCGCCGAAATGGGTATTCGCACCGTCGCGATTTATTCCCATGAAGATCGCTTCGCGCTGCATCGGTTCAAGGCGGACGAGAGCTATTTGGTCGGCGCCGGAAAAAAACCGATCCAAGCCTATTTAGATATCGACGATATTATTCGTATCGCGAAGGAAGCCGAGGTGGACGCAATTCATCCGGGTTACGGATTTCTATCGGAGAATCCTGATTTCGCCGAAGCCTGCAGGAAAAATGGCATTATATTCATCGGGCCAACTGCAGCGGTGATGCGGCTGTTGGGCAACAAAGTCGCCGCGCGCGAACTCGCTCAAAAGGCCGGCATCGCCGTTGTACCCGCTACCGGCGCGCTACCGACAGAGATTACGAAAGCAAAAAAACTCGCCGACAAGATCGGCTATCCATTGATGCTCAAAGCCAGTTGGGGCGGCGGTGGCCGTGGGATGCGCGTAATCGAATCGGCGAAAGACTTAACGGAATTATTGGATGGCGCGCGTCGTGAGGCGAAGGCCGCATTCGGCAACGACGAGATGTACTTGGAAAAACTGGTGCGCCGGGCGCGCCATGTTGAAGTACAAATTCTTGGCGATACCCACGGTAATTTAATTCATCTGTACGAGCGCGATTGCTCGGTGCAACGGCGCAACCAAAAAGTCGTCGAGCGCGCTCCGGCACCCTATTTGAGCGACGCGCAACGCGAAGCGTTATGCGAATCGGCGCTTAGACTCGCACGCGCTGCGAGCTACACTCACGCCGGCACAGTAGAATTTTTGATGGACTCGGATAACGGTGAATTCTATTTCATCGAAGTCAATCCACGCATTCAAGTTGAACACACGGTCACGGAAGAGGTCACCGGTGTCGACATTGTGAAATCGCAAATCCGTGTCAGCGAAGGCGCGAAAATCGGCGCGAAGAATTCGCATTTGCCGAAACAAAACGAATTGCGCCTGAACGGCCATGCATTGCAATGCCGCGTCACGACGGAAGATCCGGAAAATAGTTTTACGCCGGACTATGGCCGCATTCTCGCTTATCGCAGCGCAGCAGGGTTCGGCATTCGCTTGGATGGCGGCACCGCCTACAGCGGCGCGGTCATCACGCCCTATTACGATTCGCTGCTGGTAAAAGTCACTGCCTGGGGCGATAGCAGCGATGAAGCGATCGCACGCATGGATCGCGCGTTGCGCGAATTTCGGATTCGCGGTGTCGCGAGCAACCTGCAATTTTTGGAAAACGTTATTCGTCATCCACAGTTCGTCGCGGGCACCTGCATTACGCGTTTCATCGACGATACGCCGGAGCTTTTCGGCATTACATCGCGCCGCGACCGTGCGACCAAGATATTGCGCTTCCTCGGCAACGTGGTCGTTAACGGTAACCCGGAAATGAAGGGCCGAACAGCGCCGAGCGATGCTTGGTCGCCGGTAATCTTGCCGCGCCGGGATCTCAGTCAGCCCGTTCCAAAAGGGTCGCGCGACAAACTGAAAGAATTAGGCCCAGAAAAATTCGCTCAGTGGATGAAAAAAGAAAAGCGCGTGTTACTGACCGATACGACCATGCGCGATGCCCATCAATCCTTGTTCGCTACGCGTATGCGCACCCACGACATGCTGCCGATCGCGCCTTACTACGCGCGACTTATGCCTGATCTGTTTTCCCTGGAATGCTGGGGCGGCGCGACCTTCGATGTGGCAATGCGATTTTTAAAGGAAGACCCTTGGGAACGGCTTGGGCAACTGCGCGCGGCGATTCCCAACATCGCGTTTCAAATGTTGCTGCGGGCATCCAACGCTGTCGGCTATACCAATTATCCCGACAATGTGGTGCGCTATTTCGTGCAACAAGCGGCAAAAGAAGGCGTTGATATTTTTCGCGTGTTCGATTCGCTTAACTGGGTGGAGAACATGCGTGTCGCAATCGATGCCGTGGTCGACAGCGGCGCGTTATGCGAAGCGGCGATCTGCTACACCGGCGATTTATTCGACACATCGCGCGCTAAGTACAATCTGAAATATTACGTCGACATGGCCAAGGCATTGGAAAAGGCCGGCGCCCACGTGCTGGGAATAAAGGATATGGCGGGCGTGTGCCGGCCGCGCGCGGCGCATGCGCTGGTAAAAGCGCTGAAGCAGGAAATCGGCTTACCGATTCACTTCCACACCCACGACACCAGCGGCATCAGCGCGGCGAGTGTGCTGGCCGCGATCGATGCCGGCGTTGATGCGGTAGACGGCGCAATGGATGCAATGAGCGGACTGACTTCTCAGCCGAACCTGGGATCGATCGTCGCGGCTCTACAAGGCAGTCAGCGCGATCCGAAGGTTAGCCTCGACGCGCTCAAAGGCTTATCGAACTATTGGGAAGGCGTGCGCCGTTTTTACATACCGTTTGAAGCGGACATGCGCGCCGGGACATCGGATGTTTATCTGCACGAAATGCCGGGCGGGCAATATACCAATTTACGCGAGCAGGCGCGCGCGATGGGATTGGAACATCGTTGGCCGGAAGTGTCCCGCGCCTACGCGCAAGTGAATTTGCTGTTCGGCGATATCGTCAAAGTCACGCCAACCTCGAAAGTGGTCGGCGACATGGCGCTGTTCATGGTGGCCAACGATTTAACGCCTGACTCGGTGCTCGATCCCGATCGCGAAGTGGCATTTCCAGATTCCGTGGTATCGATGTTTAAAGGTGAATTGGGTTTGCCGCCGGGCGGATTTCCGAAAGCACTCACGAATAAGATTCTCAAAGGCGGCAAACCGCTAAAAACGCGCGCCGGCAAATCGATGCCGCCTGCCGACCTTACCGCGAAACGCACCGAAGCGGAAGCGATTGTCGGTCACAAAATCAACGATCGCGACCTGGCTTCTTATCTGATGTACCCCAAAGTATTTGCCGATTACGCAGCGCATTTACGCGAATTCGACGACGTGTCAGTATTGCCGACCAGCGCGTTTTTCTACGGACTAAAAGATCGCGAGGAGATTGCCGTGGATATCGCGCGCGGCAAGACGTTGGTAATCCGGTTGCAAGGTAACGCTGAGCTTGATGAAGAAGGCCATGCGCGATTGTTTTTCGAGCTGAATGGCCAATCGCGTGTAGTGCGTGTCCCCAAAGCGGGAATTGCCGTCACGGCCAAACAAAAACCGAAGATCGAAGCGGGGAATACCAATCAGATCGGCGCGCCGATGCCGGGTGCGATTGTCACGGTGTCGGTCAAAGTGGTCAGACGGTAAAAAAAGGCGATCCGCTGGTGTCGATCGAAGCGATGAAAATGGAAAGCATGTTACGCGCTGACCGCAATGCCGTGATTAAAACGATTTACGTAAAGACCGGCGATGCGGTCGCGGCAAAGGACTTGCTAATTGAACTCGCTTAAAAAGCGTTGATAACATTCAACTACGCACGAAATTTTCTTGCGGCCTTCTTTGTTGAACAAGCGATTTGGTTTCAGGTTGAACTAGGCGGAGCATCACCATCAAGGCGACAACCAGGTAGTAATGAATTTCCCAGTAGGCAATATTCACGAATAGTCCGCCGACCGCGAACCCAACCAGGCTTACTTGGATCATTCTTGCCAGATCGCCGGCCCATTTCTTTTCGGGGTTGGATTGTGTCAGTTTAATAATTCTTGAAGCATTCGCCCACCCAACAAATCCAAGCAAAAGGAACAGAATCAATCCGACATAGCCGTGCTCGCCGAGTATCTGGAAATAGATGCTGTGGGCCGAGTGAATACCCAGCGGATCCGGCGCGTACCTGGCAAATGTCTTCGGCGTGTAAAGCTCGAACCCGCCGCCGACCAACGGCCGATCGTTCGCTACATTGATCGCCATTTTCCAGGCGTTGATCCTGCCCATCGCCGAGCCGTCTTCTTTGTACGACTCGATGGATTTCATCCGCTCCGTCCAGTTCGCCGGCATGAAGCCGATCGCCAAGGGAACGGCAGCCACTAACAATAGTCCGAGCAGCATTTTTTTCTGGCTCTTCAGCCATAAAAACATCACCATCGCCAACACCGCTAAAAAAGCGCCGCGAGAATGGCTGCCTAAGATCGCCATCAGGCTCAGGCCCATGGTGCCCAACAAACCGATCTTGATCCATTTCGACGGCGTAACCGACCGCAGGTAATACATCAGTGGAATCATCATGACTAATGCGACGGAGATTGAATTGTTATCGGTGATTGAACTGTTGCCGGGTGGCCCCCACACCCGATACGAGCCGCCGCTGGCGATCGTGAAAATGCCACCCTTTACGCCATAAAAGCCGACGGAAATAACAATGATCCAAATTAGCCAGTCGATATGCTGGCGGGTTTTGATGATTGATGCGCTGACAACAATAAAAAAGAAGATCTTCATGACCTCCTTCCAGCGATTAAAGCCTTCGATTTGATGTTCCAGCGCAAACGCGTACGCGATACACATCCATAGCGGGAATACGATTAGCAATATCGTCGTCGCGTTCATCGGCAGACTAATTTCGTCTTTGGTTGTCACCATGCCGATCAAGGTCATGATGGCGATGACTAAAGCGAAAGGAATTGCCATCGCAATGGAATAACCAAAATGCTGGACATTCATCACGCTGACCCAGAGATACATGATCACTCCAATCGACGGGCGCTTCAGTACAAATGGAAGCAATCCGAAGATGAAGGCGGCAATAGCTATGTCTCGCAAATGAATTCCCTAATTGATTAAGGCAGTTGAATTGCAGGAACTGATGCTCTAACGTGCGCAACGACGATTGGGCGCGCTGTAAAACCTAGCCTGCAAGCAGCGCAATGGCACTAAAGACCTCAATTATAGGAGTGAATGAGAAATTGTTACTTTATTTTGCGTCAAAAAAGCGCTTTTTCTTCCGGTAAGCGCTTGTTAAGGAATTCAATTGCACACAAATATCCACGTTTCAATTATTTAGTAGCTGCATGGGTACAATGGCAAACTGAGGCTCGGCGCTGAAATCCGTCAGCGGTTGCCGCGCAGTAAATCGCTGCCAGGCCGCAGCGGCGCCCGGTGCTTCGCCATCGACCGCGGCCGCCAGCGCCGGTTGCATAATTGCCGGAAATCCTTCCGGGCTTGAAGCGTAGCCGACCATTTCAGCAACGCCTGCAGGCGCCCGGCTTTGCTTATTATCGGCAAAACTCGCGCTGCGCCAGTCGGCCATTTCCTGGCCGCCGCACTTTAAATCACCCAGGCGAATGCCTTTGCTGTTGACGCGATTTGCAATGCTCGCCTGGTAGGCTTGTTTCAGGTTTTCAAACAGCACATTGTTTTGCTTGCTCGCACGCACGCTTAGAAAATACTCGGACGCAAATATCCAGCAAAAGCCCGGATCGATCATGCGACCGACGATAAACTTGGCTTTCCAGTTAAGCAGCGGGCGCGCCTCTTCAAACCCCAGCGCAGCGGTGTAGCCCGCCGCCCATGTAAAAAAATCATCCTGCCACGGCTGAATGCCTAAGCCATCGGGCGACACCAGCGCACTTGTGCCGGACAAGATACCGAGCTTGTTAGCATCCGGATTGTTGCTGTATTGCTGGTTATACCAAGCCAGATTTGCTTGCAGCATGTTGACGAAATAGCTTTTTAACGAATGCTGGTCGGGCATGATGTAGGCGGCTTGCGCGAGCGTACGCAACGACCAAGCCTGCGCGCGGATTTGGCCAGGCTTCAGCAAACCTTTTTCGAATGACCGGTAAGCAGGTGCGAGCTGCAGTACGTTCCAGTTTGCCCAAAACAATAATTCTTCCAAATAATAATAATCGCCCGTCAATAGATAAGGCAAAAATGCAAACGACGGCTGATGGGCCGCGTCGGGTGTGAATGGCGTTTTGCAGCGCCCCTCGCAATCGGGAAACCACTCTGATTTGCCGGTGCGCTTGTTTATTGCGTCCCGTGGCTCGCCTTGTAAGGTCATGTAAGGATAATCGTCAATCGTAACCGGCAAATCGGTTTGTTGGTCGCGATAATGAATCGGCCAACTGCCGGACGAATCACCCATTACCAAGGTCGCCGCCCACGCCGCTGCATCTTGCGAAATGATCTGCGCTGCCGCCCAATCGGGCAGCGGTCCGATTTCCGGACGGCCGCCGGTGGTGCGCATACCCGGCATTGTCAGCCCTTTACCCATCGGCTCAACATCCGCCGACGCGAGTTTTTTGCGGTAGCGATCGAGCGTTGCTTTCGCGATACGAACCCGCAAATCATAGGCCGGCACCGCACGAGTCGCGATTAAATAACGCGGATCCCGGCTCACCATAATTTTCGGTTCGGCACCGGACCAAAATACTTTGCGCCAGCGGCTCAAGTGGTAATGCACCAAGCCTAATTTTTGATAGACGCGCTTGCCGCCGAACTCCACCGCGACGTCATACCGATAGTCGCTCGGCCCGGACGCATAGGCCCAACCATTTTCCAGCGTCAGATCGAGCCGCGCGGCGTTGTTGCGATAGACCCGTAAACCGCCGCGAAGCATCAAATGAGGATGAACCGCGCCGGCATCGTCTTTTAGCAGCTCGGCAAAAAGAACCTCGTTTACCAGTGCGCCCGCCAGCCAGCGCGTGTTGCGATTGCCCGGCAGCGCGGCGATGTAGCGTTTGCCATCGATCGTTAGCACAACTTCAGCAGCTAATTTTTGTGGCGCCTCGTGATTTATTTTTGAGTCTTGGTCGCCGGCATCGGCACGTGCTGCCTTAACCAAATCGATCGAAAGCGATTTTCCGGCAGCGAGTGCGGGCCCGATCATGCTGATCACCGCATGTCGCAACGAACCATCCGGATGCATCGCTTTGCCATCGACCTGCAGCGGCAAAATTTTGCCAGATGCGAGCCGGCCGGTAACCGACCGGCCGCGCGGAACATCGCCCGGTTTGAAAACTTGGCCGAACGTTGCCGGCGATTCGCTGAGATTTGCGAGCCCTACATTGTGCAGATTGACCGAGGTGATCATTGCCGCATCGCCGGAAGACTTTTTCCCCACGGCAGCCGTTACTTCATCGCCATGCGCATGTATCGAAGCGAACGACATCAATGCGACAACGATAAGAATTATCGATCGGCAAAGGTCAAGGCTCATGTTTTTACTTACGATTTCTGATGGATGCATCGCCAGGACCCGCTTCCCTTGTGCCTCGTGGCTCGACATGCTCCGAGATCGACTATCCATGCGCCTTTCCAGCCACAGGTCAACCTATGGAAATTTCGTGCCTAAAAATCGCGCTAGATTCTTAAACGCGATATTTTCCGCAACCTCGTGCGGCAGCTTGGCTAACCAAGCTCGATACCAAGCGGCGATGGTCGGCAACTCCGGCCAGCGCGAGGGCGTCCACGTATCGCTGCCCATGACGAAACGATCGGGATATTTTAGAAACAATTCTTTCCACGCCGGATCGATTTCATCGCCGTTGCCAATGTCGTAACGGTAGCTAAGTTCAACATACATCGTCGGATAGCGCGCCATCCATTCGCCGACCATTGCTACCGGCGTGCTCATGCCGGCGTGGGCCCAGAGAATTTTCGCTTGCGGATTGTGCGTCATCAGCGTTTCGATGGCTTGCGCGTCGGAGTGGGCATGCAGATGAAGTTTTTTTTCAACGGCAAGATTCACCAAGCGCTTAATGACTTCACTCTGGGCTTCCGCGCCGAACAAATGAAACTCGCCGATCCCCGCATAAATGCCGCGCTTCAGCTCGTTCTCCAGAAATGGCATCGTGTCTTCGGCGCGCCACCAATTCGCGCGCTCCACCAGCCAAGTTTCGTAGCTGGTCGCCTTGTGATAAACGCGCAACTCCGGCACGAAACGCGTGGGGTCGAGCGCGTAAAGTTTCAGCGTACCTTCGATCGGCGTGCTGGATAGCAAGGCTCTGGGAATGTTCGCTTCCTTCAAATACGCCAGGGCTTTTTCCGGCGGCGTCTCCTCCCATGCATTGCCGCTGTAATGCAGATGGCCATCGAAAAAGGGAAGTTCGGCGGCGCTTGCGTTCCATGTCAGCCAAGAGATCAAAAGAAAAGTAAGGTGTTTAAGCATGGCGTTCACCAATCAAAAAGGTTTTGTCTAGAATCATATGCTCCAAAAATTGCATGGATAAGAACGCGCAGGCCAACGCATCGATGCAACATGTCGCCCGCATGCAATCCGGGCTACCTTTTACCGGACCGCGATCGGTGCAACCGTCGATCCGGTCCCACCTTTGATTTTTAACGGTTCGACGATGAACGCAAATTCATAGGCTTTATCTTTTGCCAGCGCTTCGAGGTCCATATTCTCCAGCAGGAAAATGCCGTTAACGACTAATGCAATCGCGTGCACCGGCAGGCGAATTTGTTTATCGGGATTCGGAAAGATTTCGATGCCCCAATTATCGCTGCCGATCAGCACGATGTTTTGTTTTGCCAGCCATTCCGCTGCCGGCGCGCCGATGCCGGGCTGACCGCTGACGAATTTCGCGTTATCTTTATTCCACAGCAAACCCCAACCGGTGCGGATTAGTACCGCGTCGCCCTGCCCTAAGCTCACGCCTTGTTTCGCCAGCGCGTCTTGTAAATCTTGCGCAGTGATTTCGTAATCGATTGCTAACGTCTCGACGCCCTTAAGCGCAGCGATATCGATCAATACACCGCGGGTAAAAATCGAGCCGATTTTTTCCACGCCGAGCTTGGTGAAACCATTGCGCGTCGCGACATCATCGATCTTGATACAGTTGTAAAGCATGTCGGCGATGCCTTGATGATTCAGCGCGTCGAACTGCGTGCCGACCTGGCCGATCTCGGTGGTGATGATCTCTTCGTTGCTGCGCTGTTTGTTGCTCGCCGCGGGATTGCTGGTGCGCTTTAATTGCATGCTGAAGCGCCGCTCGCCGAAAAACGGCATATTCGGGCTGAGCTCCCGGCCGAGCTCGAAAACCTTACCCTGGCGAATGAGTTTGGTGGCGCGTAACACGGTTTCCGGTCCGATCAAATTCGCCGCGCCGCGCTCGTCATCGGCGCCCCATTTCGACGGGCAGCGTTGTTCCGGCGTCGGCGGCGACCAGGTTTGCGCATACGACAAATTGCTGATTAGCATTGCGGCAAGGAAAAACAAAATCTGACGGGTCTGTAACATGAACTCCTCCTCGTAGGGTTTAGATATTTGTGTTCATCGTATGCGCAAGTTTACGCGCTGACAAGCTATGTTAGAGTAGCGCGAAATCACTAAGCCCTTAAGGAGAAAATGACGTATGAAAAAATTTTTATTACTCGCCGCGTTGTGGTGCAGCGGTAGTTTGTTGATTAACCAACCCTTGTTCGCGGAAGAGAAAAATATGGATGAGAAAATAACGGCACTTAAAATTATTGACAAGAAAATTGGCGACGGAAGCGAAGCCAAAGCCAATTCCACCGTGTCGGTCGACTACACCGGCTGGCTTTACGATCCCGCCGCGCCGGACAAAAAGGGTAAAAAGTTCGATAGTTCGCTGGATCGCGGTGATCCATTCGGCTTTGTTTTGGGGCGCGGCACGGTCATTCGCGGTTGGGATGAAGGCATCAAGGGCATGAAAGAAGACGGCCAGCGCACGCTGATCATTCCGCCAGAGATGGCCTACGGCAATCGCGGCGCCGGCGGCCTGATTCCACCGGGTGCAACATTGATATTCGACGTAGAGTTGCTCAATGTGAAATGAATTTTAGCCTCCGTATTCGGGGAAAAGAGCCGGGTTCGCCCGGCTTTTTTTATCGCTTTTTTCACTGAATAGCTTGATTTTTAACCAAAATAATCTAGCAATATTTTATGATGTGAAACTTCATTGCGTATAATGAAAAATATAACAATTAAACGCCTTTAAGGCTTGCGCTTGTACTCGGACAACGGAGAGCTTCGATGAAAAAAATCCATTACTTCAATTATTTAACCACAACTAGCCCGATTGCGCGACTGTCAGCGCTTGGCGTACTGACTTTACTAGTCATTTCAGGCTGCGGAGGAGGCGGCAGTAGCAGCCAGTCGACTCCGCCACCGCCGGCGGCGCAGGGAAACTATGTCGTGTACGGCATTTCCGATGCGGGAATATTACTCGTCGACCCCAGCGACCCAACCAAGCGCAAAACCATCGCGGGTCAATTTGCGCCGGTTGAGATTCCCCTGGATAGCGCAACCGTCGACGAGACAACCGGCAAAATCCAAAATTTGAAACGCGATACGTTGTTGGTTTCGCAAAATGGTGAGCTGATGCGCTTGTCATTGGCCATACCGGCAGTGGGCACAGAACCGACGTTGGTTAAAGTGTCTAGCGAATCGGCGGCGGCGACGACATGCCTAGGTAGCAACTCGGAACCATTTAACGGATTTGCGGCGCAGAGCGTCGCGAACGATTATGCGACCCCATCGAACAGCCGCATCGTCTACATATTGCCCGGCGCCGATGGCGACTGCAATACAATCGACGATGAAATTAAGGCCATCCGCGCGGACATGAGCGCAACGGACGCGCCAATTAGCGCCCCGGTTTTCGACAGCATCACGCCGCTTTGGGACAACAAAGGAAAACCCATCGGCTGGCTCGCTTACGTGGGCGACACCATCGTGCGCCATGATTTGGATTTCACGACGCCGGAGCCTGTCACCGCTGCAAGCGGCACCGATGGCCCGAACTTTGGCACAGTGCGCGATAAGAACGGCGTTGGTTTCGGTACTTCGCCATACCGCTACTACAACGCGACAAGCAAGGCGCTGTCCGATCCGGTGGCGGTTAATTTTGGCTCCTTTTCCGCTGGCGGGTATTATGGCGCGACCGACGATTCCCACATTTATTATCACGGCAGCAGCGCAACGGAACTGGGCTTATTCCGTCGCTTGATTGACGGCACCGAAGTCGGCGCCCCGATTGTGACGGATAGCTCGAACCCTGCGGGCAACCCCGGCTTTATCCTCGGTATCACGACTAACCACGTGGTATTCCGAAATGGCGACGGTGACCTAAAATCCGTTGCAAAATCCGGCGGCCCGATCAGCCTGATCGACGACAAGCTTGAGTGGGCCGGGCGTGGAAATCGAACACCGTTTCTGACCATGGATAACAATCTGGTGGTTTACGAGCGTTATGCCGAGGCGGCGCCGTCACTCAAAACCTATGTAATCTTGCGCGACGTCGAAGCGGACAAAGACATTCAGCAAGTCGACGATTCGACCATCATCGGCGAAGTCGCTACGCTCGACCGGCCCGGTACCGTTGCACGCTTGCAAGCGGTGTTACTAATGTCGACTTCGGGAATCATCACCGCCATCGATTTCGCCACCGACACGCCGTCCACGCTGGGAACGATCGACCCGCTTGGCGTAGACGAATTCATTATTGTCGACCGCGGCGGATCGGATGATATCGCCATCGCAACTCGTTCAAATGGCGCAACAGTTACGGGCGTTTACCTATTTGACCTGAAGAAAAAAACCATCACTAAACTTCTGTAAACCTGTTTCCAAACAAAGTTTTGGAGTCGCTTTTATACAGAAATAAAGCCCGGGCGACCCGGCTTTATTCTTTGCGCACCCGCGCGCGCACTTGCGTCCAAGCCATGCATCCAGTAACGTAGACCGCTACAAAAACTGCTCCGGATGAAACATATGTCACGCCGCTCAAAATTTACCTTACTCTCGGTTGCAATCGGTTTCGGGATCGCGGGCTTAGTTTATGCGGAGGGTGAAACGTCAGATGATCCCACGCTCTCCGCCGGCGATTTCACGCTCAAGCGCGCCGACGCCGAAAGCTTCGCCGAACCGGCGCCGGTATTGACTTATAAGCAGCAGCAAACCTTCATGCGCGGGCGCCAGCATTTTAATCAAAAATGGGTGATCTTTCCGTCGATGGGCGGCGATTGGGGCTTGGGCCCGACTTTCATCGCCGACAAGTGTTCGGCGTGCCATATCGGCGGCGGCCGCGGCATGATGCCCACCGCCGAGCAAGAGCCGGTTGGCGTGCTGATCCGCATCAGCGTGCCGGGTAAAGACGAGCATGGCGGCGTGAAGCCGCATCCTGCCTATGGCGATCAATTTCAGAATCAGGGATTAACCGGCAAGGACGAATACAACCACGGCAAGGGTGATCGCGTGCCGCCGGAAGGCACCGTTTACATCGATTGGCAAGAAGTCACTACCGCCGAATTTGCCGATGGCGAAAAAGTGACCTTGCGTAAACCCAAACCGCGTTTCGATAAACTCACGTTTGGCCCGCTGGGTGATGAAACTATGCTGTCGTTGCGTTTTACGCAGCCCATTTTTGGCATGGGTTTGCTCGAAGCCGTGCCCGAAGAAACCTTGCTCGACATTGCTAAAAAACAAACCGAGCACGGCATCAGCGGCCGCATGAATATCGTTTGGGATCCGTATTTAAAGCAAATGCGATCGGGGCGCTTCGGCTGGAAAGCCAACGTGCCGTCGATCCGTATGCAAATCGCGCTGGCGTTTCATGGCGATATCGGTGCGACAACGTCCGTGTTCATTGAGGACAATTGCACGCCGGTGCAGGAATTGTGTCTCACGTCGACGCCGAATAATCGCCCGGAAGTCATCGATGTGAATTGGGACGAAACGGAATTTTGGACGCAAGGTTTAGCAGTACCGGCGCGCCGCAACGTGACCGATCCCGATTTCAATCGCGGTGAAGTATTATTTGAGCAAGCGAAGTGCTCGGTATGCCACACGCCGACAATGAAAACCACCTCGGAATTTAAGTCGTTGCCGCAACTTTCCAACCAAACCTTTCACGCCTACACCGATTTATTAATCCACGATATGGGCGAAGGTTTATCGGACGGCCGGCCCGATTACGACGCCAGCCCCACCGAATGGCGCACACCGCCGCTGTGGGGTTTGGGGCTGTCAAAAATCGTTACCGGCAGCACGTCGATGCTGCACGATGGCCGCGCGGCAAACGCGACGGAAGCAATTTTATGGCACGGCGGCGAAGCGGAAATTTCCCGCAACGCTTTTCTGAAGATGACAAAACCCGACCGCAACGCCCTACTGACGTTTCTTAACTCAATATAGCGGCCATGCTGGGAGCCAATACCAGAGCGGCTTCCAGGC
>JANOGO010000361.1:0-11078 GCA_031406045.1 Pseudomonadota bacterium | reverse complement strand
TTCAACGTGCTCCGGCCGAACGCCAAGTCCGATCAAGCGCGCCGGGATGCGATTTAAGCCCGGGACACTCGCAACCAACCGCAGCGCCAGCGGCGGCCGAAATTCGCCCTTGGCGATAAGGGCGGGCGCGATGACGCTTTTCTGAATCGCGAGTTGTAGTCGTTGCGTGACTTTAGTCGGCCATTCGCGGCGTTTTTGGATGGCAGCAAGGTGATCACTCGATAACTGATTTTTGCGCAGCGGTGCAGCGAGAATATTGGCCGCCGCGACGGCATCTTGGACTGCGAGATTAATGCCCACGCCACCGACCGGCGACATGGCGTGAGCGGCATCGCCGATACAAAGAAATCCTGCGTGCCACCAGGTCGTTAACCGATTCACCTGTACCGTAAGTAGTTTCACTTGCTCCCAGTCCATAATGTCTCGCGCGCGCTCCGCGGCAAACGGCAGCAGCGTGCCGACATCGCGTTGAAATGCCTCCAGCCCAGCGGCGCGCACGCGTTCATTCCAACCCTTGGGAATGACGAACGCGCATTGCCAATAATCGCCGCGATTGAGCATCACGAACAGCCGCCCCGCATCGAAGCGGCCTTGAGTTTGATCGGTATCGCTGGTGCGTCGCGATAAGCGAAACCACAGCGCATCCATCGGCGCGCCAAAATCCATTACCGTCAGTCCCGATTGCGCGCGCAACGTCGAGTCGCGTCCGTCGGCGGCCACCACCAGCGCCGCGCGAATTTCCAGCGGGCCAGCGGGCGACGATGCTGTTACGCCGATCACTTTTCCATTGTCTTCGATTAACGCGGTCGCAGGGGCGCGCATGATCAAGCGAAAGGTTTTGTACGCACGCGCCTTGCTCGCAAGGAAATTAAGGAAATCCCATTGCGGCATCATCGCGATGAATTTTGCGCGCGTGGGAAGGTGGGAAAAATCCGCCAGCGCAATGGCTTGGCTGCCGAACTGCGCCACCAAACGCGGCACCGGTTGATGCGGAAGTTTTAAGAACTCATCGAGGAAACCAAGCTCGTGCATGATTTCCAGCGTGGAAGGATGGATCGTATCGCCGCGAAAATCGCGCAAAAAATCCGCGTGTTTTTCCAGAACGATAATATCGACACCGGCGCGAGCCAGCAGCAGGCCCAACATCATTCCCGCCGGCCCGCCGCCGACTATGCAGCAACTCGTGGTGAGTACATTCGCCGCCATTTTTCCCTTCAGAAAAATGCGTCAAGACCCGATCGTACCACTGAACGGATTTGCTTAAGCAGCAGGCTTGAGCGATCTCCATTTGTGTCATTCCCGCGAAAGCGGGGAATCCATTTGGCGTCGACAGAATTTTACGCAGTATGGATTCCCGCCTTCGCGGGAATGACAAGTTGTGCCAACTCGCGCGTCAATTCTGCTGCGCCAATTTCTTTGCAACCCGTCGCGTTTTGCCCAGACCACAATGGCGAAAAATCGCCTGAGCCTTGCGCTTCCGCTTTTGCGCGCAGCGGCCCGATGGCCGATGTGGCGAGTGGAAAAGCAGGCGCCGCCTCGTTCAGCGGACCAATCGTTTTCATCACACGATTGACGATGCCACGTGCCGGGCGGCCGGTGAAAATGTTAGTGAGCGCAGTGTGGCGTGCGGCTTCCCCTTTTAATGCGGCGCGATGCACTGCGCTGATTGTGGCGTCGGGGCAGAGCAAAAACGCAGTGCCGATTTGCGCCGCGATAGCACCCATTGATATCGCCGCGCGCACGCCCGCAGCATCGGAGATGCCGCCGGCCGCGATCACGGGAATTTTCACCGCGCGAACGATTTGCGGCAGCAACGCCATTGTGCCCATTTGCGTGGTGAGATCGTCGGAAAGAAAAATCCCGCGATGGCCGCCCGCTTCCAAGCCTTGTGCGATCACGGCGTCGACTCCCTTGGCTTCGAGCCACAAGGCCTCGTCAACCGTTGTCGCGGAAGAGAGAATTTTCGCGCCGAGTTTTTTCACGCGATTGAGTAAATGATCCGATGGCAAACCAAAATGGAAACTGACGATCATTGGTCTAAATTCTTCCAGGACGTCAGCCATTGCGTCGTTGAACGATGCGCGGCCTGGGCTGTACGGAATCGTAGCGGGATCGATGCCGAATTCGGCGTAAAACGGCGCTAACTTTTCACGCCAATTGTTCTCGCGATCGGCATCGGCAAGCGGCGTTGCGTGGCAAAAGAAATTAACGTTGATCGGCTTGTTCGTTTGGCTCTTGATGATGCTAAGTTCGTTGCGCATGCTCTCGGCGTTGAGCATTGCGCAGGGAAGGGAGCCGAGGCCACCGGCGTTCGATACGGCGATGGCCATCGCGCTCGCTTGTGCGCCGGCCATCGGCGCTTGGATGATGGGGAGGTCAATGCCGAATAATTGTTTTAATGTCATTTGGAAAAGGCTTTACGAACTATCGCGGATCCTATGTTCAAGTGGGCGCTCGCCCCTCACCCTGACCCTCTCCACACAAGCGGGGAGAGGGTCAGGGTGCGGGTAGGGGCTTAGGTTAAAGCGGCTTGCTGAAACCAAACACACGCACGACCATCCGCTCGCGAAAATAAAACCGATGCGCATCGGTGCGATGCGTACCGGAATCGAGATCGATTGTTTGACTATTGCGGCTACGCGCCTCGATCGTCAAGCCGTCCAGCAATAATTTTCCGACACCGGTTGAGCGTTTTGTTTCGTCGGTGACGAGATCATCGACGTAAAGTTTTCGGCCGGCGTGTGTGTTCTCGATGATGCGAAACACTGCAACGCCTAAAACATTCGAGCGGTCTTCAGCGATCCACATTTCCACACCAGTCGCAAAAATTTCTTTCATGCGCTCGGCGTATTCAGCAGGAAGATGCGGCCGCAATTGGCGATGAACGGATTCCGCGCGGGCGAGCCAATCTGGTTCAATAATGTTTCCGCCGACAGTGGTGATTTTTACGATGCGCATCGAATTCAAAGTCCCGTATGTTTGGCGATATAAGCCTTTACCGCATCGACGCTTACATCCATCACTTCGAATCGCTGCGGCAATTTTTCCAGTTTGTCGAACCTGGAAGGCCGCGGTGGTTCGAAATCCAGCGCCTCGACAATGGTTTCGGCAAATTTCGCCGGTAACGCCGTTTCCAGGCAGACTAAGGGCACGCCCATCTCTCGATAGCGCTTGCCGACTTTGATTCCATCGGCGGTGTGGGTATCGACGACGACGCCGTGACGCTGATACATTTCGCGGATGGTTTCGAGACGATCTTGGTGCGTGCTGGAGCCGGACACAAAACCGGATTTTCCCAGAGCGTCAAAATAAGGAGTATTGCGTAAATCGAAAAATCCGTCGCGATCGATTTGCTGCCAAAGTTTCTTCACGACATCGGCATCGCGGCCAACTAGCTCAAAAATGAAGCGTTCGAAATTCGAGGCTTTGGAAATATCCATCGATGGGCTGGAAGTCTGCGCCACTTGGCTCGAGTCGCGCACTCGATAAACGCCGGTCTTGAAGAATTCATCGAGCACGTTGTTTTCATTCGTCGCCAAAATTAGCCGATGAATCGGCACACCCACGCGCCGCGCCAAATAGCCCGCGTAAATATTGCCGAAATTCCCCGTTGGCACGGCGACGTCGATCTTTTCGTCGTTGCTGCGGGTGATCGCGAAATAAGCTTTGAAATAATAAACGGTCTGCGCGCAGACGCGCGCCCAATTGATGGAATTTACCGTGCCGATTTTTTGTTTTGCCTTGAATGCCGCATCGTTGCTAACCGCTTTGACGATGTCCTGGCAATCGTCGAATACGCCACGCACGGCTATATTGAAAATGTTTTTGTCTTGCAGCGAAAACATTTGTGCCGTTTGAAACGCGCTCATTCGCTTATGCGGTGAGAGCATGAACACGCGAACGCCGCGTTTGCCGCGCATCGCGTATTCCGCGCTGGAGCCGGTGTCGCCGGACGTAGCGCCAAGAATATTTAACTCTTCATTGTTTTTCTCAAGGGCATACTCGAACAGATTGCCGAGCAATTGCATTGCAATATCTTTGAACGCTAACGTGGGCCCGTTCGAACATTCCAGAATATACAAACCCGTTTCCAGCATCGTCACTGGCGTGATTTGATCGCTGCCGAATACAGCCTTGGTATAACTTTTGTCGATCAGCGCTTTGAGATTGCTTGCCGGAATATCGTCAACGAATTTGCTGATGACTTCGAACGCGAGATCGCGATAGCCAAGGCCGCGCCAATACTTGAGTTCCGCGGCATTTATGGTTGGGATCTGCTCTGGGATGGCCAAACCGCCATCGGGCGCGAGGCCACCGAGCAGAATCTGCGAGAAACTTTGTGGCGCCATGCCTCCGCGCGTGCTGATGTATTTCATCTTGGTGTTTAGCCCAATTCCTCGAGACGAATGCGCGTGATTTTTCCATCGACGCTATCGAGCGCTTCGATTTTTTTCATCGCAATGTTGATATTTTTTTCGTGGCACAAATGGGTCAGCATAATGATGTCGACCTGCTCTTCGCCTTCCGACGGTTCTTTCTGAATCATCGCGTCGATGGAAATATGATTGTCCGCGAGGATGCGCGTGACGTCCGCCAACACGCCAGGGCGATCGAACACGCGCATACGCAAGTAATACGACGTCTCGACTTCGTCCATCGACAAAATCGGTGTGTCGGTCAATTGATCCGGTTGGAATGCGAGATGCGGCACGCGATGCTCGGGATCGGATGTGTGCATGCGCGTGACGTCGACCAGATCAGCAACGACAGCGGACGCAGTCGGTTCGGCGCCGGCGCCCGCGCCGTAGTACATCGTCGAGCCGACGGCGTCACCTTTCACCAGAATTGCGTTCATCACGCCCTCGACATTAGCGATTAGCCGTTTCGTTGGAATCAAAGTGGGATGCACGCGCAGTTCAATGCCGTTGGCAGTGCGGCGCGTGAGGCCAAGCAGCTTAATGCGATAGCCAAGTTGTTCGGCGTACTCGATATCTTGTTTGGTGAGTTTGGAAATGCCTTCGGTGTAGGCTTTGTCGAATTGCATCGGCACGCCGAACGCAATCGCCGACATGATGGTGAGCTTGTGCGCGGCGTCGATGCCTTCGATGTCGAAGGTCGGATCCGCTTCGGCGTAGCCGAGTTTTTGCGCTTCCTTCAACACTTTGTCAAAAGGTTTTCCTTTTGAGCGCATTTCCGACAGAATAAAATTGCTGGTGCCGTTGATGATGCCGGCGATCCATTCGATGCGGTTCGCGGTCAAGCCTTCGCGCAGCGCCTTGATGATCGGTACGCCGCCGGCGACCGCCGCTTCGAATGCGACCATGACGCCGGCCTTTTGCGCAGCGGCAAAAATTTCGTTGCCGTGCACGGCGAGCAAGGCTTTGTTGGCGGTGACGACGTGCTTGCCGTTGGCGATGGCTTTGAGTACAAAATCTTTTGCCGGCGAGTAACCGCCGATTAATTCGACGACGATATCGATGTTCGGATGGGTGATGACTTTCATCGCATCATCGACGACTTCCACGTTGTTGCCGACCAGCTCGCGCGCACGATCCGTTGCCTTATCAGCCACCATCGCGATGCGAATTTCACGCCCCGCCCGGCGCGTGATTTCTTCGCGATTGCGGCTTAACACACGGAACGTTCCGCCACCGACTGTGCCGATGCCCAGTAATCCTACTTGCATAGGCTTCATGACAATCCTTCTTTTCTGAATAGATCGCGCACGCCGCGCACCGCTTGCTTGATACGGTTTTCGTTTTCGATTAGCGCGAAGCGCACGTGGTCGTCGCCTAATTCACCGAAGCCGATGCCCGGCGACACCGCGACTTTCGCGTCGGCCAATACTTTTTTCGCGAATTCCAGCGAACCTTGCTTGCGAAATTGCTCGGGAATTTGCGCCCAGACGTACATGCTCGCTTTCGGGTTTTCCACCATCCAACCGAGATTGTGCAGACCTTTTACCAACACGTCGCGGCGGCTTTGATAGGTTTGCCGAATTTCTTCGACGCAATCTTGCGGGCCTTCGAGCGCCAAAATCGACGCGACTTGGATCGGCGTGAACGTGCCGTAGTCGTGGTAGCTTTTCATGCGCGCCAGTGCGCCGACGAGTTTTTGATTACCGACCATAAAGCCGACGCGCCAGCCGGCCATGCTGTAACTTTTCGACATCGTGAAAAATTCCACCGCGACATCTTTCGCGCCGGGCACTTGCATGATCGACGGCGCTTTGTAGTCGTCGAACACGATATCGGCGTAGGCCAAATCGTGGACGACCCAGATGCCGTATTCCTTCGCAATCGCGACCACGCGCTCAAAGAAACTCAGATCCACGCACTGCGCCGTCGGATTGCTCGGGAAATTAATGATCAACATTTTCGGCTTCGGGTACGAAGCCTTCAGCGCTTTTTCCAATTCGTCGAAAAAATCCACGCCGGGAATCATCGGCACGGTGACGATATTTGCGCCGGCAATCACCGGGCCGTAAATGTGAATCGGATAACTCGGATTCGGCACGAGAACAACGTCGTCGGAATCCAGCGTCGCCAACATCAAATGGGCGAGGCCTTCTTTCGAGCCGATGGTGACAATGGCCTCCTTCTCGGAATCCATATCGACATCAAAGCGCGTCTTGTACCAATTGCAAATCGCTTTGCGTAAGCGCGGAATGCCTTTGGACAACGAGTAGCCATGGGTGTTTTCGCGCTGCGCCGCTTCGATGAGCTTGGCCACGATGTGCGGCGGCGTGGGCTGATCGGGATTGCCCATGCTCATGTCGATGATGTCTTCGCCGCGACGCCGTGCGGCGGCTTTCAATTCTCCCGTAATGTTGAACACATACGGAGGCAGACGCTTAATTCGGGAAAATTCTTCCATTAATTCATTCTTTGATCGTTCATTTAAGTGTCGTGCCACGAGCCGCATCGATGGTCGCTCGTGGCAATGCATGGGCTGCGAGCCGCATGGGTAGTGCTTCTTCAGGCATTGATAAATCCGGATTAATTCAATGACGGGAAATCGACTGCTGGCGCGCTTCTTCACGCAGTTATCAAACGCGCGAAAAAACCATTATGATTATACCGAGCCTAACTCGCCCTCGCCAGAACACTTGAAACTTCATCTAGCCCAAAACGCGAATCAAAATCTAATCACCGGTTACGGCGCGGGTTATGTGGCCGTGAATGGTCAGCGTTACGAACGTAATTTGATTGTGACACCGGGTGAAATCGTGCCTGATTGGGATGCGATCCCGGAACTAAGTGAGACGGCGCTCGCGCCGATTTTGCGCTTGGCGCCGCAGATCGTTTTATTTGGCACTGGAAATACGCTTCTCTTTCCCGTGCCAAGCGTTCTCAAAGTATTAATCGCGGCAAAGATCGGCTACGAATTTATGGACACGCACGCCGCATGCAGAACGTACAATATTTTGCTGGAAGAAGGGCGAAATGTTGCGGCGGCATTGATGGTCGTCTGATCTCACCAAGTACATTGCAAAATGTCATTCCCGCGAAGGCGGGAATCCATATGGCGCTTAAAAGTGCCGCCGGCGCCCGTTACTTAAATTGGTCGCTTTAGTTGATAACCGCCTTAGGGGTTCCCGTCTTCGTGGGAACGACAGCTAACTCGGCTTATGTCGCTACACACCTTTCATTCCGAACGCGCAAAAAAATGGCAGACAACTTATTCGCGACCGCAAAGGTCTTGAACGATTTGTCTGCCAAGCGCTGCATCCGAGATGGCTGGGCTCTTTACAGCCCGAGCGTTTGTTCTACTTCTTCTTCGATTATTTTGCTCTTCTTAAAGAAAAAATACAAGCAGATTTCATGCCATAGAAACCTATTTTACGATATTAAATTAACTAATTGATTTAACTTATTATTTAATTTTTATATGGTTATCGGTGCCCAAGAAAACTTTAGAATATCGCTTTGAGTTACCATGCGAAAGTAAAGTATATATATTTATAATCAATATGATACGTTTAAATATCGCGTTTAATCGCCATGTCGGTTTTGTTTTTTGCCGTAAAACTACCAAAATTTCAATTTATCTATATGAATATTAACAGTTAAAATAGAAAAATCCGTATAAATACTTATATAAAATTTTATTTCACCATATAAAAAGTGTCGATTTTCTTTACACTCACGCATTTCCACAAGGCAAAAAAAGACCACCCGAAGGTGGTCTTTGCTCGTGCGCGAATCGCTAGTTGTAGCTTCGTCGGCGCGCGCTGTTACCGTCTCGATCCGCGGGCCGTGCGCTGCGCGGTGGCGCGACGTTGCCGCGGTTATCGCCTGATGGCCGCGCTTGGCCTGCGCCATGCGGTTTGCCGTGGCCACGATACTCGGTTTGCGTGCGGCCGCGTCCCGGCGCGTGGGGTTTACGTGCGGGCCGTTCCTCGCGAATCTTCGGCTCGAGGCCGACGATGGTATCCACTGGTACTTGCTGCCCGGTAAAGCGTTCGATATCGCGCAGCAAGCGACGTTCGCTCGGGTTGATCAACGTCACAGCCATGCCGCTGCGTCCCGCGCGGCCGGTGCGGCCGATGCGATGGACGTAATCTTCCGCTTGGCGCGGTGCGTCGAAGTTGATCACGTGGCTGATGCCGGCGACGTCGATGCCGCGCGCGGCAACGTCGGTTGCGACCAACACCTTGGTGTGGCCATCGCGCAAGCCTTTCAGTGTGCGGTTACGCTGGCCCTGGCTCATGTCGCCGTGCAATGCGTTGGCCAAGAAACCTTGCTCGCGCAACGTATCGGAAAGCTCATCGGCGCTGCGCTTGGTGGCGGTGAACACCAACGCTTGGTCGATATTCACGTCGCGCAATAAATGATCGAGCAATTTGTTTTTGTGCGACAAGCTGTCGGCGAACATCATGCGCTGATCGATGTGCGCTTTAAGTTCCGGCGTCGAGGCGATCTCGACGCGCTGCGCATTGCGCGTGAGTTTTTTAGCGAGCGTGCCGACCACACCATCGAGCGTCGCCGAGAACATCAGCGTTTGGCGCGTGGCGGGCGTCTTGCCGACAATCGTTTCGATGTCGTCGATGAAGCCCATGTCCAACATGCGATCCGCTTCGTCCAACACCAATACTTCCAGGCGTTTGAAATCGATGCGGCCGCGCTCCAGATGATCGAGCAAACGGCCCGGCGTCGCGACGACGATGTCCACCGGCGCTTGCAGTTGTTTCAATTGCAGCGGGTAGGGCATACCGCCGACCAGGCAGGCAACTTTTAGGCGCGGTAATTTCGCGCCGTAGGTGCGCGCGGCTTTTTCCACTTGCAGCGCGAGCTCGCGCGTGGGCGTGAGCACCAAAATTCTTGGGCCGCGGCCTTGGACCGCAGCCGGTTTTGCGAGGCGCGTTAGGGCCGGCAATAAGAACGCCGCTGTTTTGCCGCTACCGGTGAACGACGACACTAATAAATCGTGGCCGGCGAGCGCGGCGGGAATCGTCTTCGCTTGCACCGGTGTGGGGTTTTCATAACCGACGCTGTTAAGCGCCAACAAAACTGCGGGATCTAAACCTAATTCCGAAAAACTCATGGATTGCCTTTATCAATAGGCCGCACGGAGCTTAGGCTCCAACGGCAACATTTCTCAAATCGAGAGAAAAAAGTATCGCGACCGCTGCGAATTCGCGGAAGACGACAACACATCGGCTATCGGCGCCAAACCTTTGTGCCGCGATGCATTGCCTATGGAATAAAACTCGGAGGCTTGCGAAAAGGGTCGGGACGAGAAGCGACAAACTACGAGCAGATTATTTTTGCGTCACCCGTTTTGTTATTACTGGAAACCGGGAAATGCATTAATGCTGCGTCGCACAACGCGAACTATACGCGAGTAGAAGGCATAAAGCGAGTGATTTTGCTTGGCTGGACGCTGCAACAATCGGCCAAAAAACCAACGTATGTCTAGGATCACGGCCATGCCATCGCCAAGAACCAGTATTCAGGGGCTGGCCTATGGCCATGGGCTTTCTGGCGCGATCGCGATTAACCGTATGCCACGGACAACATGCTAATCGAGCCGCCGAAAATGCCGTCGGTGAAAAGCGCTGGCTTGTCGTCGGCATTTTGCAACGCGGTGATGTAAAGCAACGGCAAATAGTGTTCCGCCGAATTGATCGACAGCTCGGCGTCTTGGCCGAGGCGGTCATAGCCAATCAGCGGCGCGTGATCGCCCGACCTAAGCGAGGCCTTAACCAAATCATTAAAGCGATTCGCCCAATCGAATGCGACGTTTTGCTCGCGCCAATTCATGATGCCGAGGTTGTGGACGACGTTGCCGCTGCCTAGAATCAGCACGCCTTCGTCGCGCAGCGGTGCGAGTTGTTTGCCCAGATCGTAATGAAATTGCGCGGGCTTAGTGCGGTCGATGCTAAGTTGGACGACGGGAATATCGGCGTTTGGAAACACATGCGCGAGCACCGACCAGGTGCCGTGATCCAAGCCCCAATGTTGATCGAGACCGACGCTGAGCGGCTTGAGTAAATCGGCTACGCGCTGCGCGAGTTTCGGATCGCCTGGCGCGGGATACTGAAAATCGAACAGCGCTTGCGGGAAGCCGCCAAAGTCGTGAATCGTTTCCGGCGTCGGCATTGCGGTCACGTGAGTTCCCTGCGTGAACCAGTGAGCGGAGACGGACAACACTGCGCGCGGCTTCGGAATCGATGCGCCGAATTGTCGCCACGCGACGGTGAATTGGTTTTGCTCCAGCGTATTCATTGGGCTGCCGTGGCCGAGGAATACGGCGGGCATGCGAGTGGTTTGCGTCATGTCTTAACTTTCATCGATTGCCGTGCCAGGAGCCGCATGGCGCTTGCTTTGTGGCGAGACATGCTTGAAAGTGCGCTCTGGTAGCGGCTCTTCAGGCATACCTATATTTCCATCTGTCATTGCGAGCAAAGCGACGAAGCAATCTCGTTTTTCGCGCTGTAAAAATCAGATTGCTTCGTCGCTGAGCGCCTTTCCATGAACCGACCTTCAAAGGTAGGGTGGATCAAGCGCAGCGGATCCACCATGGGCGAAAAAAATCGGCGAACGATGTTCGCCACGGTGGATCCGCTTTGCTTG
>JANOGO010000357.1:0-8108 GCA_031406045.1 Pseudomonadota bacterium | reverse complement strand
GACTCGATGCAACGCAAACTCGAAGATGCAAAAGCCTATTTGCGAGCGCGTGGCAAATACGTAATCGACAAAGGCAACACCTGGCATTTTTCGCACACAGTGAATTGGGACGAGTATAAGAAACTCGCGCAGACGCCTGAGCGCCTGGCAGCCTAGGAGCCTGTCGGACTTAAAGAATCGCAGCGAAAAAGAGGCTGAGCGAGGACAGATTTTGACGATTTCGCCGGGCAATAGTCGTTCTATTGCCCAAGAAAGCGGCGAAATATGAACCGCTCAGCCGCTTTTGCAGCCGATTTCCTTTAAGTCCGACAGGCTCCTACGACGGCCGATTCATCTTGCAAGTGGTCGGCATTACCGTGTCTTTGCCTTCGATGCGGCGATCGGTCTTAAAGCCGTTACCGGTCCGCTCGACATCGAATTTCACGTCTTTACCATCTACTTTGGAATAAGTCGAAATGAACATCGGTTGGATCAGCTGATGGTTATCGGCGCGCATTGAAACTTCACCGGCGTCCTCGTCGATCTTCATTCCCTCCATCGCCTTGCCTACTTTAGCGGGGTCGGTAGATTTCGCTTGTTCCATGGCTTTCGCCAGCATTTCCAGTGCGATGCGATGGGTGGTGAAGAACAGGTCTTCCTTAGCGTCTTTGAATTTCTCTTCATAAGCTTGGCGACCTTTTGCGGCCTTTTCGCCGCCGATGTTGGCGTGCCATTGCGTCACCTGCTTCAGATGGCCGATACCGGCGTCGCCAAGCGCGGGCGGCGTGCCCAGACCACCAGCGTAGTAGGTATAAAAGTTTGGCTTGTAATCGGCATCGCGCGCGGCTTTGATTAGCAGCGTCATGTCGTTGCCCCAGTTTCCGGTGATGACCGTATCGGCGCCGGCCGCTTTAATCTTGGCGATGTAAGGCGCGAAGTCTTTTACTTTGCCCAGAGGATGAAGCTCGTTACCGACAATTTCGACGTCGGGACGCTTCTTCGTCATCATCAATTGGCCGGCTTTGGAAACTGCTTGGCCAAAGGCGTAATCCTGATTGATGATGTAAACTTTTTTGATGTTCTTGTCTAGGGCGATGGCGTCGGTAAGCGCTGCCATTTTCATGTCCGCATCGGCATCGAAACGGAAGTGCCAGAAACTGCATTTGTCGTTAGTGAGCGCGGGATCGACAGCACCCGTGTTCATGAACAACACGGTTTTGTCGGGATTGCGCTCATTGTGCTTGTTCACCGCTTCGATCAGCGCAGCAGCAACATTAGAGCCGTTGGTCTGATTGATATAGCGGATGCCCTGGTCGACCGCTTGTTTCAGGGCGAGTTGCGCTTCTTGTGGATTGCTTTTGCTATCCAGCGCGATGATCTCGAACTTGGCGCCGAGCACGCCGCCGAGGGCATTGATTTTATCGGCGGCGATTTGCACGTGGCGTACCTGGGCTTCGCCGACGTTGGCGAACGGGCCGGACAACGGATCGATCACCGCGATCTTAATCGGATCGGCGGCAAGCGCGGAAATAGAAAGAACCAGTGCGCTCAAGGCGAACGGGATTTGACGAATCTTCATGGGTAGGGCCTCCTAATGGGTCGGGATCAACTTTATGCTGGACAACGCCGATTAGCGAGGCCTTAGCGTGTTGTCCCAACGTCCGGTTTTCGGTTTTGGTTTACTAACGACTGAAATCACTTGAATCCTATCATATTCAATGTCGAATGATTCCTCTGATTTGATGGTCTGAGAGCAGCATGGCCTGAGACCCGCATGGATATTGGTTCGCAGCGCAGGCCATGCCGCGAAGCAATAGTGATGCGCCTGGTGGCATGGCCGTCCTTTTGTGTTGCGGCGTGGACAAACATTAATCGTTGACCTTCATGATATGATTTCCAGCGAACTAGAAGGGGAACGCAAGCCAAATCACAACGAGCCGTCGGCCGGGTAAGGTCATAGCGCGTTGATGGCGGATTGGGCGTAACGCGGCAGGACAGGCTTGAGCGCGCAGAGCGCGCCGATAAGCGAATGATTTAACGAGGAGAAAAATGATGGCGAAACAACTTTCAAACATTAATAACAATCGTCGGCGCGTGTTGCAATCAGCCGTTGCGATCGGTGGCGCCGCATTGGGCTTCCCGATGATCAGCCGAGCTCAGAATAAACCGATCAAAATCGGCATGGGGACGATTCTTTCGGGCCGTGTGGCGCAATTGGGTGTGTCGTCGCGCAACGCGGTGATGATGGAAGTCGAAAAATTCAATGCGGCCGGCGGCTTGGGCGGGCGCAAAATCGAAATGGTGATTCGCGATTCCAAGGGTAAAGCGGAAGAATCGGCGCGCATCGCTCGGGAACTTATAACCAGCGATGGCTGCGAGGTTCTGTTCGACTGCGAATCGTCCGCCGGCGCGTTTGCGGTGCAAGAAGTCGCGCGCGACTTAGGCGTGCTGTGCATCCACAATCTTTCCGAGACGACGTCTCTGTCGGCCGATCCGAAAATCCGTATTCCGAATGCGTTCCGCACCGCGCGCCAAGGCCTGCACGATTCGATCGTCGGCGGTGGTTACGCGGCAGCAATTGCTAAAGCGAAGGGTTTGAAGCGCTGGGTAACATTGGCGCCGGACTATGCCTATGGGCGCGACGCGACGGCGGATTTTGTCGAATTTCTGAAGCGCTTTAATCCCGAGGTCGAGATCGTTTCGGAAAGCTGGCCGAAATTGTTCCAGCCGGACTACACCGAAGTCATCACCAAAATTCTCCAGGCGAAGCCGCAGGCCATGTATTCCTGTTTGTGGGGCGGCGATTTAACGTCCTTTATCGACCAAGCGAGCATCTACGCGTTGTTCAATGACACGCAATTATTCGCGGTGAACATGGCGGACTACACCACGCTGACGGCGGTAAAAAATCTCCCCAAGGGGATTCATTCCGGGAACCGCTATTTGCGCACCTTCCCGTCGAATAAAGCGAACATGGACTGGGGCAATGCGTACTTTGCGAAGTATAAGGAATATCCGACCAATTGGTCGTGGGAGGCGGCGGTCGGCATGCAGTTCCTCACCGAAGCGATAAAGAAAACCAATAGCACGGACACTAAAAAGCTCGCGGATGCGCTGCGCGGCATGAAAATCAACTCGCCGTTCGGCGCCGACGGCACGATTACGATGCGCGCCGAAGATCAAACCACGGTTGGCTACGCGATCGGTTGGGGCGTGACGTTGCCGAAGGATCCGTTCGTACCGGATGTTCAGGCAGGCGATTGGAAGAAAATTTTTGAACTTGAAGCGGAGTGGAAAAAGCGTAAGGGATTTGCGTAAACGCGTTCATTGGATTTGATTTACATCGGTGCCGCAAAGCGTCTTTCGCCCTCACCCCAACCCTCCCCCCGCTAACGCAGGGGAGGGGGAACTCCCTCGCCCCGCGCGCGGAGGTAGTCCCCTCGCCCCGTTCACGGGGAGAGGGCTAGGGTGAGGGGGGAAGCGCCTATCGCTGAGAGATCACAAATAATTAAGTAAACCGAAATGCCCCAGATAACCCTGGGGCTTTTGTCTAATCAGGGGAAAATACCTTGGACCTAACGGCCCTAATCTCGTGTTTCACGTCACTGTCTTGCCTGGTAACGCAATCCACCAGTGGCATGATCATCGGCGGATTATTATTTTTGGTTGCTGCGGGTCTGACGCTGATTTTCGGCGTGCTCGGCGTCATCAATTTCACGCACGGCTCGTTCTATATGCTCGGCGCGTATATGGCGCTGACGGTCTATCGCGTCACCGATAGTTTTACCATCGCCATCATCGGCGCAGCGCTGGGTGTCGCATTGTTCGGCATCATCTTTGAGCGTTTCTTTATGCGCCGTGTGTACGGCAACGATGTGTTGATGCAGTTGCTGGTGTGTTACGCCTTCGTGTTGATTCTCGACGACGTGGTCAAAATTGTTTGGGGTCCGGAGTTTCAAGCGATGGGCATGCCACCGGCGTTTCAAGTGGCGCCGTTTATCGTCGGCGGTGGTGTCATTCCGGCGTTTTATTTATTCCTAATCGGCGCCGCGGCGGTGATTGCCATCGTCTTGTGGTACGTACTGGTCAAAACAAAAGTCGGCAAAATCGTTCGCGCCGCGGCGGTAAATCCGCAAATGACCTCGGCGTTGGGCCTGAACACCAGCTTGATTTATTCGGCCGTATTCGCGCTCGGAGGCGCGCTCGCCGGCATGGCCGGCGCGTTGGCGGCGCCGGTGCGCTCGATGTCGCCGGGCATGGGATTTTCGATTTTAATCGAATCATTCATCGTCACCGTGATCGGCGGCATGGGCTCGGTCAGCGGCGCGTTGGTCGCGGCCTTGTTAATGGGCTTGGTGCGCTCGTTCGGCTCGATCGGCTTTCCGCTATTCGTCGAAGGCATCATGTTCGTAGCGATGGTGATCATTTTGCTGGTTAAGCCAAGCGGCATCATGGGTAAGGAGAGCCGCTGATGGGCGCCTATACCTTTCGCCGCGATTTGCTGATCGGCTTGATCGCGCTGGCGATTCTGGCCACGTTACCATTTGTTTTTCCGTCGCGCGTGTTGATGGACTTTATCGTTCGCGTCGCTGCCTACGGCATATTTGCAACCGCACTGAACTTGCTGGTCGGCTTCGGCGGGATGGTGTCGTTCGGCCAAGGTATGTTCTTCGGTGGCGGCGCCTATGCATTCGGCCTGATCATGCAAAAGAGCGATGCATCGATTCCGTTGGCGATACTTTGCAGCATCGTTTTTTGCGCGTTACTGGCGTTAGTGATCGGCGCGATCTGCGTGCGTTTGAAAGAAATCTATTTCAGCTTTTTGACGCTGGCGTTTCAGATGTTGATTCACAGCATTATCATCTCGTGGCAGTCGCTGACCGGCGGCGATCAAGGTTTGGTCGGCGGCATTTCGCGCAAACCGTTTTTGGGCATCAATTTGGCCGATCACCATCAAATGTACTGGTTTGCTTGTTTCGTATTGATCGCCTGTCTATTGGCGATTCGTCACATCTTGCAAACACCGTTCGGCTACACCTTGCGGATGGTGCGCGACAACGCCGATCGCGCCAAATTTTTGGGTATCGAGGTGTGGCAAGTACGTCTAAAAGCCTTCGTCATCGCCGGTGTTTTTTCCGGCATCGGCGGCATCTTGATGGGTTTATTCGTTTCCGGCGCATTTCCCGAATTCGCCTACTGGACCACCTCCGGCGACGCCATCATCATGATCATGATCGGCGGGATTCAAACCTTTATCGGCCCGATGATTGGCGCGATCGTGCTGTTGTCGTTGAATGATGTGATTACCAAGTTCACCGAGTATCACGGCTTAGCCTTGGGTATCGCGGTATTGATTTTCACGTTGGGTTTCAAACGCGGTATCGCCGATTTCTTGCAGCAGATCGGCGGGCGTTGGTTCGGCAAGGCGGCATCATGAATAACATCGCGCTGAGCGTACAAAACCTGAATAAATCCTTCGGCGGTGTCGCAGCCACGCAAGATGTATCGATGGATTTCCCACAAGGTTCGCTGACCGCGATTATCGGACCGAACGGTGCGGGCAAGACCACTTTCTTTAACTTGATCTCCGGTGCGCTGAAACCCGATAGCGGCAAAGTGCTGCTCGAAGGCGATGACATCACGCGAATGTCCAGCGCCGAAATCGTCAGCAAAGGCATCGGCCGCGCCTTCCAAGTAGCGAAATTATTTAAAACGCTGACGGTGGAGGAATCACTGCGCGCGGCGCTGATGTCGCCCGCTGGAAATTCCATGAATCTGACGCGGCGCTTTCCGATGCCGGAAACCCGCGAGCGCGCCGATGAAACGATGGAGTTGCTCGGCCTGACGTCGAAAGCAAAATCCATCACCGGCAACTTGTCCCACGGCGATCAAAAGCTGATGGACATCGCGCTCGCGCTAGCGATGAAACCGAAAGTGTTGCTGCTCGACGAGCCGATCGCCGGCATGGGCCCGGAAGAGCGCACTAAGATGATCGATACCGTTTATCGCTTGTGGCAGAAGGGCGGGCTGACATTGATCTTCATCGAGCACGATATGGACATCGTGTTTCGTATCGCGCAAAACGTTAACGTGTTGTGCTATGGAAAATTATTGGCGCAGGGCACGCCCGATCAAATTCGTAGTAATCCTGCGGTGATCGAAGCCTATCTCGGCGTCGCCCACGGGGAGGCCGCATGAGCATTCTGAGCGCGCAAGGTCTCGAGGTTTTTTACGACACCAGCCAGGTGTTGTTCGGCATGTCGCTTGCGATTAACAAGGGCGAGACGCTCGCGCTGCTCGGGCGCAACGGCGCGGGCAAGAGCACGACGATGAAAGCCATCGCCGGCCTGCTGCCGCTGCGCGCGGGGAAAATCGATTTGCAAGGGAGGGCGATTCAAGGCCGCGCGGCCCATTTGATCGCGCGCGCCGGTGTCGGCTTTGTGCCGGAAGACCGGCAAATTTTTCCCGAACATACGGTCGAAGATAATCTCATCATCGCGGCGAAGCGCGGCAAAGACGGCGAAGATTTTTGGAATGTACGCCGCGTGTACGATATGCTGCCGCTGCTCGAACCGCTGAAAAATCGCATGGGTGGCCAACTTTCCGGCGGCGAGCAGCAGATGCTCACGGTCGGCCGCACGCTGATGGGCAATCCGAGCGTTTTGCTGCTCGACGAACCAAGCGAAGGACTCGCGCCAATCATGGTGCAAAAAATCGCCGAGCTGATCAAAAAATTGCGCGAGCTGGGTTCGACCATTGTTCTTGCTGAGCAGAATCTCAATTTCTGCTTGTCGCTTGCCGATCGCGCGGTCGTCATCGATCGCGGCCGCGATGTGTATCACGACACGATCGCCGCGCTCAAAGCCAACGCAGAGGTGAAGCAGCTTTATTTATCTGTGTAGTTCATTATTCAAAACGAGGAGGAGAAAATGATGTCACGCAAAACTACTAGCGTCATTGCATCATCCTTGCTGGTGCTGTCGAGCCTGGCCTCGGCGCAGGGCCTGCCGGGCATGCGTGGCGCGGACCAAATCGGCATTGCCATGCCGGGTTGGAGATGACATTTCCTTGAATGCGTTCCGCGGTATTTTCGTTGTTGCGTTGGTGCTCGCGTCGCTGCCGGCATTTAGCCACGCGGAGCTCGGTTACAACCTACGGGCTGCTCATTTTGAATACACGCCATCGGGGATGATGGCTTACATGCGTTTTTCACTCGCGTTGTTAGTGGCCAATAAGTTGGGGCAGAAAAATCCTGACGGAACCTTTGTCCCCGCGCCATACACCTACAACCGGTTGGAAAGCGGTCGCGTGTTTCACTATCTCGACATCAAAGCCGTCAAGCGCGATGCGTCGAACCTAGGAAAATTAGCTGCGGCAGGCCATGAATTTTCCGTCGCCGGGAAAGCAATCACGCCGAAAATCATTAATGTTCGCGTACATCCAAAGGGCGTCGTACCGCCGTTTGCCAAACTTGACGATGCAAAAAGTGCGTGCAAGGGGTTGGCCTACGTGTCGGCGAATGAAAACGAAATCGATAGCGGTTACGTACTGGTGGATATCGCCTTACTTTATCCACAAATCAGCGTAGCCGACGAGTTTCAACTGAAAAGCTCGCTTATCCCTGGCGAACTCGGCGAACCGGCCACGAAGAATATTTTCTGGGATCATCGCGGCGCCGATCAACAAACACCATACAGCGCCGAAGGTTTGATCGACGCGGCAATTTTGTTTAGTCCGCCGAAGTAACCATAACTTTTTTGGCATCGCGCCAGGAGCCGCATGGACACTGGCTCTCAGGCCATGCATTGCCACGAGGCAAGCTGGGAGCGGCTCCTAGCACATGCCTTTCCCTCATGTCATTGCGAGGAGCGCTTTTGCGACGAAGCAATCTCGCTTTCTTCCGCCGTCAAAGACGAGATTGCTTCGCCGCTTCGCTCCTTTCCATGAACCCGATTTAACCGACGCGTGTTTTGAATACCGCTTGCCCCTCACCCCCACCCCTCTCCCCAACGGGGCGAGGGGACGATACTCCCCCTCCCGCTGCGCGGGAGAGGGTAGGGGTGAGGGTCGGCTTCGGTTTGACACCTGTGCGGTTCATGGGCCATGAGCAGTATCGGCCGCGCCGATAC
>JANOGO010000330.1:0-7829 GCA_031406045.1 Pseudomonadota bacterium | reverse complement strand
TTTTTCGACACGGCACGGTAATTTTCTGATCTGCAACTCGGTTGCGCCGCCGATTTCTTTGCCTTGAATCACTAGATCGGACAATGGCGTAGCGCGACACAATAACGCTTTACCGGCTTGTTTTTCTAAAGCCGATAACGTGCCACTCAAGTGTTCGCCGTAATCGACTTGGCCCGCAGAAATCGTTGCTTTGCACGCGCCGCACGCGCCGCTGCGGCAACCATACGGCAGGCCGATGTGATTGCGCAGCGCAGCTTCCAGAATCGTCTCGCCGTCCTCCACGGTGAAGGCGTGATCGCTCGGTTTAATGGTCACTCGGTGCGGCATGTCTTTATACTTCGGCTATGTGGCGAATATTAATTATAGGGCCTGGCGATGTCGCGCTGCGCTTGATCCCTCAGTTGACGACGAAGTTTCGGGTCTATGCCTTGATGCGCAACCCGGCGACTTCACAGCGTTTGCGCGAACTCGATGTGACGCCGATCGTGGGCGATCTGGATGATCGGCACTCGCTTACTCGCGTCGGCGGCATCGCCGATGTTGTATTCCATTTCGCGCCGCCGCCGGCGTTCGGCGCGATCGATTCACGCACAATAAATCTAATCGCCGCGTTGAATTCGCGCGGTGGTGTACCACGACGATTAGTCTATATCAGCACGTCCGGTGTTTACGGCGATTGCGCTGGCGCATGGATCGACGAAACGCGGCCGGTGCGGCCGAGCACCGCACGGGGCGCGCGCCGCGTTGATGCGGAAAGCCGGTTGCGCGATTGGGCTGGAACCAACGGCGTGCGGCTGAGTATTCTGCGCGCACCGGGCATTTATGGCGATGGGCGGCTGCCCGACGCGCGGCTTCGCGCCGGCACACCGGTGCTGGCTGCGGAAGATGACGTCTATACCAATCACATTCACGCCGACGATCTCGCGCAAATCGCGTTCACGGCGCTATTTCGCTCGCGACCGAATCGTATTTACAACGCCAGCGACGACAGCGAAATGAAAATGGCCGATTACTTCGATTTAGCGGCGGATGTGCTGAAACTCGCGCGACCGCCGCGCGTGAGTCGGGACTTGGCGCAAAAGCAACTACCGAAGGAATTATTAAGTTTTATGGGTGAATCGCGGCGGTTGCGAAACGTGCGGCTGGTAAAAGAGTTGAAGGTACGGCTACGTTACCCGACGGTAAAAGAAGGAATTGCCGTTGCGATTAGCGCTGCAAAAAAGTAGCGCGCTTACGCTTTTCCGCACTACTATTTTTTTCTTAACCTTCGCGCCGAAACTCGCCGTCGATTACGCGATCATTCGTGCCGGCGCTAACCGGCGCGACGCGGCCTTGGGGAATCAAAATCAGTACCAGCGCGATGAAATCGCTAATCACGCCGGGGAAAATAAAGAAGAACCCGGCGATCAAGATCCGGCCGCTGCCCAGCAAGGCGGTGATGTTCGATCCGCCCGAGCGAATCACGCTAGACAACTCCCGCACCATTGTAAAACGCGCCTGCTTGATCAGCGCCATGCCGGTCATCGCGCTCATGACCAGCCAAAGCGCCAGCCACCAGCCGATGTGGTGGCCGATTTGGGCCAGTAAATACATCTCCAAGACCGGGAATCCGAGTAAAATAAGCAGCAAGAGAAGGCGCATGGACAGCTTTCAAATCATGAACATACAATTAATCATCACTAATTTGCCGAACCGGGATGTGGCGCTAACACTTGCCAAGCGGCTGGTTGAAACCGGCCTTGCCGCTTGCGTGAATGTCCTGGCTCCGTGCACATCAGTTTACACTTGGCAGAATTCCGTTGAAACCATCGAAGAATTCCCGCTATTAATCAAAGCACTGAAACAAAATTACAGCGCCATCGAGAAGGAGATTCAACGCCTGCATCCGTATGAACTTCCGGAAATACTCGCAGTCCCACTTGCCGATGGTTTACCTCAATATTTGAGCTGGATCGTCGCTGTAAGTTCAAGCGAAACGCCGCTACCAACTTAAATCTTAGCATTTGGAAATAACTCTTCAATGACGAATCGCTGGTTTTTTATCACCCTACTGTTGATCGCGGGTTTCGCGCGCGCTGCGGAACCGGAAATTTTGGATCCGTCGGTGGCGTTCAAGTTTTCCGCGAAAATGTTGTCCGATTCGGAGCTTGAAGTAACCTATAACGTCGCGCCCGGCTATTATCTTTATCGCGAGAAATTCGCATTTGCATCCGAGTCTGCGAACGTCAAATTGGGCAACGCGAATATTCCGAACGGTAAAGTGAAGCAGGACGAATTTTTTGGGCGGATCGAAACCTTGCGTGATGAGGTTCGGATCGTCATTCCGATTTCGCGCGCGGGCAACGCGGCGAACTGGAAATTCAGCGCGACCTCGCAAGGTTGCGCCGATATCGGCGTTTGTTTTCCGCCGCATACCGAAGAGATATCGTTTAAGCCCGATGGCTCGATTGCCGGCAACGGCGGCGGTGGCCTTGCGGCGCTGGATGCGGCCGCGCCATCGGCCGAAGCAGATGTGCCGCTCATGCCGCAAGCAAAGCCGCTAACAAGTAAATCCACCAATCTTTCCGAAACCGATCAAATCGCGCAGATTTTTGCATCGAAGAATTTTTGGTTGATCGTAGCGAGTTTTTTTGGCTTTGGTTTGCTGCTGTCGCTGACGCCGTGCGTGTTGCCGATGATTCCGATTTTGTCGGGATTGATTGTCGGCGAGGGCGCAAACGTCGGCAAAGGCCGCGCCTTCGGGCTCTCGGTCGCCTATGTATTAGGCATGGCGATCACCTACGCGGTCGCCGGGGTGGTTGCCGGTTTAACCGGTTCGATGATATCCACCGCGTTGCAAATTCCTTGGGTGCTCGGCGCCTTTGCTATCGTTTTTGTGTTGCTGGCGTTGTCGATGTTCGGTGTCTACGAATTACAGTTACCGGCTTCGGCCCAGAGCGCGTTAACGGCGCGCAGCAATCGCCTGCCCGGCGGCAAATTCGTTGGTGTCACGTTGATGGGGATTCTCTCCGCGGTGATTGTCGGCCCGTGCGTCGCTGCGCCGCTGGCGGCGGCGTTAGGTTATATCGGTAAAGAGGGCGATGTGGTGCTTGGCGGAACCGCGCTATTCGTGATGGCCTTAGGAATG
Organism: Pseudomonadota bacterium; assembly: GCA_031406045.1. Taxonomy (GTDB): domain Bacteria; phylum Pseudomonadota; class Gammaproteobacteria; order Burkholderiales; family JALYOK01; genus JALYOK01. The sequence continues at coordinate 4,702 of JANOGO010000330.1, read as the reverse complement.
GGTGTGCCGTTGTTACTGGTCGGCGCCTCCGCCGGCGCAATCTTGCCGCGCGCCGGCGCGTGGATGGAATCGGTGAAGCGCTTTTTTGGCGTGTTGTTATTGGCGGTGGCGATCTGGCTGGTTACGCCGGTGATTCCGGCTTGGGCCGTCATGTTGCTATGGGCAATTTTGCTGATCGGTTGCGCGATGTTTTTGCGCGCCATCGATCCATTACCCGATCAGGCGAATGGCTATCGTCGCTTGTTCAAAGGCGTCGGCGTTGCTTCGCTGGTGGGCGGTGTCGCGCTGTTAATCGGCGTGCTCAGCGGCGCGAAAGATCCATTGCAACCATTAGGGGGCTTGACCGGCGCACAAAATCACGCAGGTGGCGAGCTTATGTTTCAACGCGTTAAATCCATCGAGGAATTAGATCAGCGCCTCGCCGCAGCGAACGGTAAATATGTCATGCTCGATTTTTATGCCGATTGGTGCGTATCGTGTAAAGAAATGGAGCGCTTCACGTTTGCCGATGCCAAAGTGCAGGCGCAACTGAAAGACATGGTGCTGCTTCAGGCTGACGTGACGGCCAACGGCGATGCCGATAAAGCCTTATTGAAACGATTTGGACTGATGGGACCGCCCGGTATTATTTTGTTCGACGCTAACGGGTTGGAAATAAAATCCTTCCGCGTCATCGGTTATCAATCGAGCGATAAATTTCTCGCGACGTTGGCGAAGGCGCAGTCCTGATTTCTTGTTCGCAATGAAAAAAATCCGCGATCTAATCGCGCTTGGCGCCGGAATATTGCTCGCTGCCGGCGCGATCTACATGGGACTCAATTGGAATTCGGACAATGCGCCGCAGCCGGAATTGTCCGCCGGCGCGCTTTACACGACCACCTTTCCCGACTTAACCGGCAAATCCCGCTCGCTCGGCGAGTGGCAAGGAAAAGTGATTGTGCTAAACCTTTGGGCAACCTGGTGCGGGCCATGCCGCGAGGAAATTCCGATCATGGTGAAATTACAACAACAATACCGCGACCAAGGATTGATTTTTGTCGGGCTGGCATTTGACGACAAAACGCCGGTTGAAAAATATGCCGCCGAAATGGGGATCAACTATCCGATTTTGTTGGGCGATATGAATATGCAGGATTTCAGCCAGCGTCTCGGTAACGCGAAGGGTGGACTTCCCTACACCGTGATTATCGACCGCGGCGGAAAAATTATCACAACGCGATTGGGCGGCGTCGATGAAAAGTTTTTGCTGCAAGAAGTAACGCCGTTGCTGCAAAGTAAAATTTAGCATCGGCCTGAAAGCCGCGTCAATATTGGCTCTCAGGCCATTAAATCTATAGCGCTTCCTTCTCGATTTGCTCCAGGCTCACATGCCGCACATCTTTACCCTTCACCAGGTAAATGATGTGCTCCGCCATATTTTTTGCATGGTCGCCGATACGCTCAATCGCTTTCGCGATGAACAAAATATCCAGCGACGCGGAAATGGTGCGCGGATCTTCCATCATGAAGGTCAGCAATTGCCGCAGAATGGCGCGATAGGCCTCATCCACTTGGTCGTCCTGGCGTAACACTTGAACCGCGGTTTTGGTATCCAAGCGTGCAAACGCGTCGAGCGCTTTGCGCAGCATATCCAGCGCCAGATGGGCGACGTGGTTGATGTCCGCCAAGCGCGGCGCGTGCAGGCGATCGGTGGTGTGAACCAGCTTCGCCATCCGCGCCATTTTGTCTGCTTCGTCGCCGATGCGCTCGATGTCCGTGATGAGTTTGACGACGGTCATCACCATGCGTAAATCGCCGGCCGCAGGCTGGCGCCGCGCGATGATATTAATGCAATCTTCGTCGATTGAAATTTCCAGCGCGTTAACGTGATGATCTTTTTCCACCACTTGATCGGCCAAGCGCATATCGCCGACCGTCAGCGCTTGCAGCGCGTGCTCGATTTGTTGTTCCACCAGCCCGCCCATTTGCAGCACACTGGCGCGCAGCCGCTCCAGATCGGCGTCGAACTGCTTGGAAATATGTATAGTTTGACTCACGGCAGATTCTCCATGTTACAGCGTAAAATTACGTGATAATTATGACGATATTGTGACGGGCATTTCGCTATTGTAAATCTTCACGCCGCCGCTGGTGCCAAGCAGCAGTACATCGGCCGCCCGCCGCGCGAAAATTCCGCAGGTGACAACACCAGGAATTTGATTGATGGCCGATTCTAATTCCACCGGATTTTTGATGTTCAAATCGTAAACGTCGATAATCAAATTGCCGTTATCGGTCTTGAAATTCTCGCGTAATGCCGGCGAGCCGCCGAGCTTGACCATTTCGCGGCCGACCAAGCTGCGCGCCATCGGTATCACTTCCACCGGCAGCGGGAATTTTCCCAGCGTATCGACCAGCTTGCTTTCATCGGCGATGCAGATGAACTTTGTCGCCACTGCGGCGACTATTTTCTCGCGCGTCAACGCGCCGCCGCCGCCTTTAATCATATGCAAATGTTGGGTGATTTCGTCGGCGCCGTCGACGTAGATCGGCATGTCGTGAACGCTGTTCAGATCGAATACGTGAATGCCAGCTTCTTTCAGCAATGCCGCGGTGCGATCAGAACTGGCGACCGCGCCATCGATCCTGTGTTTGATTTTCGCCAATTCGGCGATGAAATAATTCGCCGTCGAGCCGGTGCCGACGCCGACGATGGCGTTGTGTTTAACGTATTCCACCGCAGCTTGGGCAGCTTGCTGTTTTAAGTCTTCTTGCGACATGTTCTAGTGCGAAAAAGTGATTGCTAGTGAGAAGAATAACCGCAAGTATGTGAATACACAATCGCCTTGAGCCCTCTGAAACTCTGATAAGCTTCCGTAGTTGCAGAGTATTGCCCTCACCCTAGCCTTCTCCCCGAGGGAGAGGGGATAAACTCCCTTCTCCCTCGGGGAGAAGGGAGGGGATGAGGGTCATGCGCTGAATTAAAGCCGAAGCTTTTCACGATCAAATTACCCTGCCGCATCTCCGATGAAAATCGATTACCTAGAAAAAATCCTCAACGCCAACGTCTACGACGTCGCGATCGAAAGTCCGCTCGATCTGGCCGCAAGTTTATCGCAGCGCTTAAATAATAAGCTGCTGCTCAAACGCGAAGATTTGCAGCCGGTGTTTTCGTTCAAGCTGCGCGGCGCTTATAACAAAATGTCCAAGCTCACTGCGAATGAGCTGAAACGCGGCGTCATCGCTGCTTCTGCGGGCAATCACGCGCAGGGCGTGGCGCTCGCGGCGCAGCGCTTGGGTGCGAGCGCAACCATCGTCATGCCCGTCACGACGCCGCAAATCAAAATTGGCGCCGTCGAGGAGCGTGGCGCGAGCGTGATTTTGCACGGCGAATCCTATAGCGAGGCATACGCTCATGCGGTTACATTAGGCAAAAACCGTAACCTTACTTTTATTCACCCCTACGACGATCCCGATGTTATCGCCGGCCAAGGCACCATCGCAATGGAAATTCTGCGCCAATGCCGCGAGCCGATTCATGCGCTATTCATTGCGATCGGCGGCGGCGGCTTGATCGCGGGGATTTCTGCCTACGTCAAACGGTTGCGGCCGGAGATAAAAATCATCGGCGTTCAGCCGGTCGATTCCGATGGCATGGCGCAATCGTTAAAAGCGGGCCGGCGCGTGACGCTCTCTCATGTGGGGTTGTTTGCCGACGGCGTCGCGGTCAAGCAAGTCGGCAAGGAAACCTTTCGCTTAGCGCAGCAATACGTCGACGATGTGATTCTGGTCGACACCGACGAAATTTGCGCGGCGATGAAGGATATTTTTCAGGACACGCGCTCCATCGTCGAGCCGTCCGGCGCGCTCGGCGTGGCCGGTGCGAAAAAATATGTCGAGGCCACCGGCGTTCGCGGCATGACGCTCGGCACGGTGTTGTGCGGCGCGAACATGAATTTCGATCGTCTACGCTTCGTCGCCGAGCGCGCCGAGTTGGGCGAGCAGCGCGAAGCGGTGTTCGCGGCAACAATCCCGGAAACGCCTGGCAGCTTCAAACGTTTTTGCGAATTGATCGGCAGCCGCAACGTGACCGAGTTTAATTACCGTTATTCCGACGCGAAAGAAGCCCATGTCTTCGCCGGGCTGGAAGTCGCCAGCCGCGCCGAAAAAGAAAAAATTCTCGCGACGCTCAAGCGCAACAAAATTCAAACCTTGGATTTAACCGACAATGAAATGGCCAAGCTGCATATCCGCCATTTGGTCGGCGGCCATGCGCCGGGGGCGAAACACGAGCGCTTGTATCGTTTCGAATTTCCCGAACGGCCCGGCGCGCTGATGAAATTCTTGTCGAGCATGGGCTACGATTGGAACATCAGCTTATTTCACTATCGCAACCACGGCGCCGACTACGGCCGCGTGCTGGTCGGCATTCAAGTGCCGCCGGGCCAAGACCGCGCGTTTCAGCGTTTCTTAAGCGAATTGGGTTACGAGTATTGGGATGAGAGCCAGAATCCAGCGTATAAGCTGTTCTTGAGTTGATGCCTGCCAGCACGCAAGCCAGGTGCGGCGTTCAGAGCATGCATCGCCAGAAGCCGCATGAATACTAGTGTAGTGTCCCTTAAATAACTTTACAGACTTTCCATTGATTGCTATGATCTCACTCATGCCGAACACAAGCGTGGCGATCAAGTTGCAAGCGGCCGAACGTGCGCAGTTGCAGACC
>JANOGO010000307.1:0-13040 GCA_031406045.1 Pseudomonadota bacterium | reverse complement strand
CGCTTTGTTTGTAAATTCCGCCGATTCCATCCCGTGATTTATACAGGGAAGGCTGAGCGTTGTCCAGCTTGTTAGATTAACCCTATGGTTTGGCTTAAAATTCTTTGAAGGGCAAATTCACCCTGGAGAGCGGTGTTAGTTGGTTGAGGAATTTTCCGTTTTGGGCCATAATACGCGGCTAAGTTACGACCAAATTCGCCGTAACACATGATACTTTAAGGAATTTAAGCCATGAAAACCGGTATTCATCCCGACTACAAAGAAATTAGCGTGACGTGCAGTTGCGGCAACACTTTTAAAACCAGTTCGACCATGGTTAAGGATTTGCACGTCGAGGTGTGTTCCAATTGCCACCCGTTCTACACGGGCAAACAGAAAATTGTCGATACCGCCGGCCGGGTCGAGAAATTCCGTCAGAAATACGCGCTCAAGTGAGCGGTTCTTGATACACTAAAAGGGCAGCGTAGGCTGCCCTTTTTGCTTTGGGAATCAGGAGGAGCAACAAATGAAAATCAACAAGAATATTTCTCGGCGCGCCGGCGTCGCCACGCTCGCGCTATTGGCTGTTGTTGCGCTCGCTACCTGTGCAAAAAATCCAGTAACCGGCAAGCGCGATTTCGTGCTGATGTCCGAAGAGCAGGAAATCAAAATGGGTCAGCAGGCCGACCCTGAAGTCAAAAAAGAATACGGCAGCTACGACCGCGCGGCGCTGCAAACCTACATCAGCGAATTGGGCCAGCGCCTCGCGAGCCAGAGCCATCGCAGCAATCTCAAATATACCTTCACCGTGGTCGACAGCCCGGAAATTAACGCGTTCGCGCTACCCGGCGGATACATTTACGTCACGCGCGGCATTCTCGCTTATCTGAATTCCGAAGCGGAAATCGCGGGCGTGTTGGGTCACGAAATCGGCCACGTCACGGCTCGCCACGGCGTGCAGCAGCAAAGCATGTCGCAGGTAGCCGGACTTGGAGTGTTGCTCGGCGCGGTGTTGGTGCCGGGATTGCGCAACGAATCGGCGATGGGGATGATGCAGCAAATGAGCGTCGCGTGGGTTCGCGGCTATGGCCGCGAAGATGAGCTGGAGGCCGATCGTTTGGGTGCGGAATATCTCGCCCGCGCCGGCTACGATCCGCAAGCAATGATCAAAGTGGTCGGCGTACTGAAAAATCAAGAATTATTCGATGCCGAATTGGCTAAGCAAGAAGGCCGCGAGCCGCGCAAGTATCATGGTGTTTTCGAAAGCCATCCGGATAACGATACGCGCTTAAAACAAGTGGTCGAGGCGGCGAAACAATATAAAACTGGCGCCACTCGTGGCGAGAACCGCGAAGGATTTTTACGTGTGATGAATGGCGTGACCTTCGGCGATAGCCCGCAGCAAGGCATCACGCGTGGCACGCGATTCTTCCACGAGGGGATGGGACTCGCGTTAACGTTTCCCGATAGCTGGAAGGTACAGAATTCAGCGGACCGTGTTGCGGCCGTTAGCCCAAGCGGCGATGCTATTATCGAATTGCATGCGCTGCCAAGCGAGCAAAAAGGCAGTCCCGCGGATACGGTGAAAGGCTTGCTGAAGCTTGATCGGGTCAGTTCGGTCAATTCGCTAAACGTAAACGGCTTGCCGGCCACGGTCGTTACCGGCACGCAAAAAGAGATCCCGGTGCGCGCGGCGCATATTTTGCTGAAGGGCGTTCCATATCTGATTATGGGATATGGAAAGTCCGCCGATATCTACCAGAAAAATGTGCCGAACATCGATGGCGTGATCCAAAGTTTTCATGCGCTGACCGAGGCTGAGCGCGCGCAAGCGAAGCCCTACGAAATCAAGACGATCACGGCGCAATCGGGCATGACGTTTGCCCAATTGGCAAAATCTAATCCGCAACTTGGCCGCAACGCGGAACAGCAATTGCGCTTGATGAACGGCAAATATCCGAGCGGCGAGCCGCAACCCGGCGAGTTGATTAAAGTCATCCAAACCATGTCCGGTGGTGTATCGGCGGGACTTTCATTTGATCGACTTGGCGGCTAACCGGCCCAAACCGATTCCTTTTTCGCTGGAGTTTGACGGGACCGCAACGCCCGCCAAAACAGCGCTATTTTTATTGGTTGTACTGTGTTGGTTACTGCCCGGACTGGTCGGCCATGACCCGTGGAAACCGCAAGAAGCGCAAACCCTCGGCGTGATCCACGCCATGCTGCAAAGCGGCGATTGGCTGGTACCGTCGTTGGCCGGCGAACCGTACCTCGATAAACCGCCGCTTTACTATTGGACCGCGGCGATTTTGGCGAAACTATTTTCGCCGTTATTGCCGATCCACGAAGGCGCCAGGCTTGCGAGCGGTTTTTATATGGCGCTGGCGATTGTGCTTGCGGCACTGACCGGCGCCAAGCTTTTTGGGCCGCGGTTCGGGCGCGTCACGGCGTTGATTTTCATCGGCTCGTTCGGGCTGTTGATCACAGCGCATATGCTGACCGTCGAAACCGCGGTGGTTGCCGCGACCGCGCTGGTGCTCTACGGCCATGCATGGATCGGGACTCAGCGCGTCGTTGCGGGGTTGTTGATCGGCACCGGCATCGGCGTTGCATTTCTTGCGAAAGGTTCTGCGGCTGGTGTGCTCGCGTTCGGCATGGCAATTGGCCCATTGATATTTCACTCATGGCGCACCCGAACTTTTTTGCAGATCATTGGCGTTGCGTTACTCGCAGTGCTGCCATGGGTACTTTGGTGGCCCTTGAGTTTTTACGTTCGTGCGCCGCAGTTGGCAATGGAATGGCTTTGGCTGTATGACTTAGCCGATTTCAAAAACGCGTTTTCGGTGGCGACGCTGAGGCGTTTTAGTTATTACCTCGGCCTGTTGCCTTGGTATGCGTGGCCGTCATTGCCCCTGGTCGCGGTGGCGTTTTGGTTCGGGCGCCGGCAGTTATTGCGCGATGCAAAAATTCAGTTGCTGGCCGGTGCGTTGCTCGGCGCGTTTGTCGTCATCTGTTTCAGCGGCGAAGCGCGGGAAGTCAATGCGCTACCGATTTTGCTGCCGCTGAGTTTGATCTGCGCCAGCCGGATCGATGAGTTGCGCCGGGGCACTACGAGCGCGCTGGATTGGTTCGGCATGATGACCTTCGGTCTATTGGCAGCAGGTATGTGGCTCGGTTGGTTCGCGTTGCTGTTCGGTTTCCCGCAAGCGGTTGCACAATATTTGCAAACCTATTTGCCTGACTATCAACTCGAGTTTCGCGTGCTGCCATTTTTACTGGCGCTGGTTTTGAGCCTGTTGTGGTTGATTTCGATCACGCGTTCGCGTCAGTCGAATCGACGGGCGATCGTTAATTGGACTGCCGGGATCACCATGTTTTGGATGTTGGCGATGACCTTGTGGTTGCCGTTTATCGACGAGGGCAAAAGCTATCGTGCGATGGTCGTTTCGTTAAAGCGCGCATTGCCGAACAAAGTGGATTGCGTTGCAAGCCGCGGCTTGGGCGAATCGCAGCGAGCGGTGCTGGATTATTTCGCGGCGCTGCGCACCCGCCGGCTGGAACGCGTTGCGTCGAATAATTGCAATTATTTGTTAACCCAAAGCGGTAAACAGGCACCGAGCGTAGAAGACCAGACCCGCTGGCGCTTGCTCTGGGAGGGTTCTCGGCCGGGCGACAAGGTCGAATTATTCCGGCTCTATAAACGCCTCAAATAGCGTTTACTTGGTTCGCGCGTCGGCTTTTTTACGAATCGCTTCGAGGGTTTCTTTGGCGGCGGGTTGATTGGGGCCATCCAAACCGGCGCCACGTTCCGCGGCGACGAGCGCTTCCGGTAAGCGATCTAACTCAGCAAGCACTTCGGCTAAATTATTCCAGCCGATAATCGATTGCGGATGCAGTTCTGTTGCCTGGCGAAATGCTTGCTCAGAACCGGCAAGATTGCGTAAAGCGTAGCGGGAATTGCCAACGCCGATCAGCGCAGCCAGGTCGCCGGGCCAGCGTTGCAATGCCGCTCCATAGGCTGATTCGGCAATGGCAGGTTGCCCGATTTTTTCCATTTCCAATGCGCTGGCAAAAAAACTTTCCCGCGTCGCGGTCTTCGGTACTTCGCTCGGCGGAACCACCACAATCGCCCAATAATTGCTGCGCTTCCAAGTATGCTCGAACGTTTTCATCGCCATCAATTCTCGTTGGATTTTCCCGGATCGGAGGATCACGTTTTCCCGTGGCAAGTCGTAACCGACCACCACGGCGTAATGCCAGCGCGGATACCAACTGAGTCCCAGATTTTGCAGCACAACGACAGGATTGCCGTTTGCGACTTCCGTAAACAAATCTTTCATGCGGCCGGACATGGTGACTGCCAGCATGCCTTGGCGGCGCGTGGCGCTGCGCATTTCGACTTGCAAGGAACCTTGCCGTCCCGGTAAAAACACTTGTTTAGTTAAGTCGCCCGGCGTGACCTCAACACCTTTAGCCCGTAGGACAGTGGCGAGCGACGCCGGCCCGCACTGATATTCTTCCTGGGGAAAAAATGGGACATCAACTAATTCAGCTTTGGCCGGAATATCCGTCGGCGGATTTTTCAGCAGCCCCTGGCTTTGCAGGGTTGCACAGCCTGAAATCAACGCCCCTAAAAGCAACACGCCCGCGAGGACGCGGGCGCGCTGTTGTAACGAACGAAGCAAAATCTTACTCGCGTGGGCCAATCGACCAGGGGAAGATTTTCGTCCAACCCAAGATGTCAGTAATCACCAGCACGATGAAGACTACGAGCAAGATAATTAGCACCGTGCCGGCTGTGCTGCCGGCAGCGGGAAGCTCATCAATCTTACCGGCGACTTTGTTGATTTCCTGATCGGTCATCGAAGCGACACGGGTTTTTGCGTCATCGGCGCTTAATCCCATTGTTTGAAACTGCTGACGCACGTCGGCGCGGCTCATAAACGCTTCAACCTTGTCGCGGTTTTGCGCGACGACGGTTTGATCTATTGCACTTTCGGTTCCAATCATTGCGGCATTGGCACTACCCATAGGTAAGTGCAAAGCCATTAGCGACACGATTAACAAACGACATATGAGGCGGAAAAATTTACTATTCACAATACTGTCCTCCGTGAATGTTTATTGGAAGCTAAACCATACCACATCAGACAGGATTTTCACAGCAACTTTATGCGTCAAAACGTGCCGGTCATGGTAATTCGTGCCGCGCGCTTCTCGACTGGGTGGAAATGAATTTCCTCGAAGGAATCTTGCAGAACGCCGTTTCGGTCCTTGATCCGCGATTCATAGGCATAATCAATATCGTGGTCTTTACGATTAAACAGATTAAAGATATCCAGTCGAAATCGCCATTGTTTATTGAACTGGTAGCCGCCTTGAACGTTGGTGATAAAGGTTGATTTAGAACGGAAGGAATTATCTTCCTTGAGCGGGCGCGGTCCGAAGTATCGCAACTGCAGCGCGCCGGACCATCCGTTGAGTTTGTCGATTGTTGCCGATGCGGATATTACTCGCTCAACCGCACCAGGAATTCTATTACCGGCAGGATCATTATCGGTAAACTTTGCTTTTGTTGCAGCAAAGTCCAAATCGAAGATCAACCAGGGTTTGGGGGTGTAATGCACTTCCCACTCGAGTCCAGTGCGCAGCGACGGCCGGCTCGCTTCAGTCACGCCCGCGTCACCAACGAAAAGTAACTCCGAGTCCTGTTTCAGTCGCCACAGGGCCGCGGAAGTTTGCACATTCGGCAGTATCTCGCTACGGACGCCAACCTCATAGCCCAGGGTTTTCACCAATGGATTTACTTTTTTTACCGGATTGCCGTCACCGTCGACAACATCGCCGTTACCGGGATCAACGGTGATCGTCGTGCCACGGGCATCGTTACTGTGGAAGCCGCGCCCAATGTTGAGGAAATACTCGGTCTTTGCCCATGGCCCGAATATCAATGACAATTTAGGTGATGCCAATGAATCGCTGGCATTCCCAGAGTTCTGCGGCCGATTGCTATTTACATTGAAGCGAAAATAATCGGCGCGAATGCCGACGATATGGCGAAACCAATCGGTCCATTGAATCTCGTTACTGAAATACAATCCCAGGCTCGATTCCGTTACCTGATCTTCGCGAGTGACGAACGGGATGGTATTGCCGTCGTAATCCAGCTTGTCGACGCGCTGACGATTTTTTGTGCTGTAGAGTGCGACTGGATCAAGACGATCGCGCCGCGCTTGCAGGCCGATCCGATTCGACATATTGCGCTCGCCGAGTTTGCCGAACCAAGTATGATTGGCTTCGCCGCCGAACAGCGTGCGCTTCTCGGCTTGTTCGAATTGATTGCCATCCGGCGAGGCTAAAAAATATTCGAAATTCGAAAACAAATTCAGCCTTGAGCGAATAACGTACGCGCTCGCGGCCGTGTGCGATCCTTCGCCGGTGCGTCGCCATTCGCTGGACAGGCTGTAACGATTTTGCTTGCCACCATCGGAGGGATCAATCGCACCGTAAAGACCAATGATGCCCTTATCGATTGCGCTTTGCGGGATTTGATCGGTGGAATTCCAGTCGGCAGAGTAAGCCATACCAGTCACATTAAATCCGTTTCGCATGTCACCCAGCGCATAGCGCGCAACGCCGTTGAACTTGGTGAAATCGGCGGGATTTTCCCACGGCCCGTCGCTGTGTTGGAACTCAGCGGCGATCGTGAGACGCCCTGATCCGAGTTGCGGCGCACCAACGGCGAGCGCTCGCTGATAACCATATTGGCCCAACGAAATCTGGCCTAGATTCTGTTTAAGATTTTCAGCGTATGAAATTCGGGCGGATCCGGCAGAACCAAAATCTCCGTTCTCCGCGAAGTACGGTCCTTTCGCGTAGTCCACACGCGCGATCAATTCAGGAATCAGAAAGTTAAGATCCGTATAGCCCTGGCCATGGGCGTGGCTCGGCATATTGATCGGCATACCTGCGACATAGATCGCAAAATCAGTACCGTGATCGAGGTTATAGCCACGTAAGAAATACTGATTCGCCTTACCGTCGCCGCTATGTTGCGTGATGATCAGACCCGGCACGGTTTCCAACACTTCGCCGGGCCGCAGAATGGGCCGATGCTCGAACATTTTCGGCGTGACAACTCCTTGACTCGCTGCATCGGAGGTGCCGACATTATTCTGATAGTTGCCGATGACCTCGATAGTTTCGAGTTGCTGAATTTCCTCCGCTGCATGAGTGCCAAACCCGATGAAAATTCCGAGCGCGCCAACCCACGTTACCTTCATTACAAAAACCTCCGAGAATTTTTTTCTGTGGCAATTGAATATGCGTGCTGTCCGGACATCGGTCCGAGATCAAACACGAATTCACCTACGTGAGAATTCTATCGAAGGAATTCGCTTTCGAACATTGGGGCAAAATGCCGCACCATTCGACAGTTAAAGTCCCGAACGCGGCGGGGAACTAGGGAAGCTCTGATTTATTCCGATTTCGTCGCGGTTATGTTTGGCTCAGGAAAATCGTTCCTTAAATATCAACATATGCTGCGTCACAATTTTCCTTCGCGCCTTGCCTTGCTTAGAACTCGAAATAAAGCAGAGCTTCCCTAGCTTACTACTGAGCGGTGGCGCACCAGTTTGCGTTGTAGTGTGCGGCGATCGATACTGAGTTGACGTGCGGTGGCAGAAATATTGCCGCGATTGCTGGCGAGCACTTTTTGCAAATGTTCCCACTCCATATCCGCGGCCGATAAACCCTCGCCGTCGGTGGACTCGGACGTATCGCCGACCGTTTTATCCAACGCTTTTAAGACGTCTTCCGCGTCGACTGGTTTTGCGAGGTAATGGGTCGCGCCGAGTTTGATTGCTTCAACCGCTGTTGCGATGCTCGCGTAGCCGGTCAGCAATAAAATCTGCATCGTTGGGTTCAGTGATTTTAGAGCGGGGATAAGCGTCAAGCCCGATTGCCCAGGCATCTTTAAGTCGACGACAGCAAAGTCCGGTGGCGCGTTGGTTGCGGATTGCAATGCGGCGTCGACGTCATGGGCGCGTTCTACGTCGAACCCTCGCCCTTCCAGTGCCCAGCTCATGGCCTGGCTGAAAGCAAGATCATCATCGACTATCAGAAATTTGCGCTCGTTTTTTCGCATAACTTTCTATACGGCTGGAATCAACAGGGTCGCCTTTATTCCGCCGTTTGGTCGATTATCTAACGTTAGCGATCCACCAAAGCGCTCCAACGTCATCCGCGCCAGATAGAGCCCAAGGCCGAGGCCGTTTTCTTTCGTGCTGAACGTAACGTGTCCGATGCGCAGTAAATCGGCGTCGTTTATGCCTGGTCCGTTATCCAAAATGTCTAATTTTAGTTTGTCGTGAGACCAATCGGCGTTCACTTCGATTTTGTCGGGCGACGCATCGGCCGCATTATTCAAGACGCTAATCAACGCCTGTTTCAATGTCGGCTCCGCGATGATATTCGGTGCGGCTTGCGCCGATAAACCGGCAAGCTCGATTCTCGCGCCGGGGCGCATCGCTTGCCAATCGCTGAGTGTTTCCGACAGGAATTCATCGGCGGGTTGCAATGCGCATTTTTCGCTGCGGCCGGCACCGGATTTTTGCGTTAGCGAAGTCAGATGTTGTTTGCAAACGTCAACTTGAGAACGTAGCGAGCGCAGCATCGGCTGTATTTCCGCCGACGAGTCTAGCCGCCTCTCAAGTTCCCGAGCGATCGTTGCAATCGTCGCGAGCGGCGTGCCGAGCTCGTGAGCGGTACCGGCAGCGAACACACCCAGCGCGACCACTCGTTCATTGCGTAAGCTTTCTTCTCGCGCCGATGCCAAGCGTTGCTCCCGTTCCCGCAAGCTCGCGACCATCCGCACCAATAACGTCGCAATGATAATCGCACTCAACGCGAAGGTGATCCATGCGCCGACGGTGTGCAGATCCAAAAAGGGATTCCCGCTCGAAGGAAGATCGTGTCGATGAACCATCGGGCGAAAATTAAAAACTAAAAATCCATATGCGCTCAGCACAACCGCTGCGAGCAACCAACTTAAGCGCGCAGGCAATAGCATCGCACCAATCGTCAGAAAGACCAGGAGTAATGATACGAACGGATTCGATACGCCGCCGCTGAAATACAAAATCGAGGCTAACGCGATAACGTCAACGCCAAGCTCACAGAACAATTCCCACTGCGAAGTCTTACGCAAACGCAACATACGCGCGATGTTGATCAGCACGAATAGTCCGATACCAAGCAGAATAGGTTCGACCGGCAATGAGATACCAAACTTAGTTCTGCTCAACCATAATGCAATGGCAAGCACGAAAATTAACACCGACCGCAACGCCATTACATAGACAAAATTGTCTTCGGAAACGTGATGGGTATCGTTGCGAGTCACGGCTTAGTTTCAATCGGCGTGGTTGCGCCGTTGTTGCGGAAACGAATCGATTCCGGGTAAGGAAAAATATCTTCCACATGGCCTTCGGAAATTCGCTCTTGCGTCGCTTTCCAATAGTCGGCGTCGAGTAAATCTGCGTGATGCGCCATAAAGCGATCGCGCACTTTCGGCTCAATAAGCAAGAATCGCGCGAATTCTTCGGGGAAAATATCATTCGCCGCGACCGGATACCATGGCTCTGCAGACATCTCGTCTTCGTCGTTGCGCGGCGCCGGGATGCGGCGAAAATTACAATTAGTTAAATAATCGATTTCGTCATAATCATAAAACACTACGCGGCCGTAGCGCGTCACGCCGAAATTTTTATACAGCAAATCACCGGCGAAAATATTGGCTGCCGCGAGCTGCTTCAAGGCGCTGCCATATTCGAGCATCGCGTGATCGCGCTCCTTGTCGTCCGCTTTGTCGAGATAAATATTCAGCGGCGTCATGCGCCGCTCGATATACAAATGCTTGATGACTAAGTTGCCGCCGTCTTCTTCAAGCTGCGACGGAACAAGCTTCAGCAATTCCTCCATCAACTCTGGCGTAAACCGGTTTTTCGGGAAGGCGACGTCGGAATATTCCAGCGTGTCCGCCATGCGGCCGACGCGATCGTGCAGTTTCACCATCAAATATTTGGCCTTCACCAATTCACGAGTGGTATCTTTCGGCGGCGCGACGGCATCGCGAATAACTTTGAACACATACGGGTACGAGGGCAGCGTAAACACCAACATCACCAAGCCCTTGATGCCGGGCGCGATAATAAAATCATCGCTGGAATGTTTTAAGTGATGCAGAAAGTCACGATAGAAAAGCGTCTTGCCGTGTTTTTGCAGTCCGAGAATGGTGTACAACTCCCACTTCGGCCGGTTCGGTAACATACTCCGCAAAAATTGCACGTACGCGGAAGGCACTTCCATATCGACCATGAAATAGGCGCGATACGAGCTGAACAAAATATCCAAGTGATAACGGCTCAGCAGCACGGTATCGAGATAAAGCTTGCCTTCTTGATCGTGCAGAATCGGAATTGCGAACGGCGATTCATGATTGCCGTTAATAATTTTACCGACGAGATAGGCGCCTTTATTACGATAAAACAGCGAGCTTAAAACTTGAATCTGATTATTCGCTTCCAAGTAAAACGGCCGCGGCAATTGGCGCCTCCAAGCATGTAGCACATCGCGCAGATCGCGTTGCAAATGTGCAAATGGGCGTTGCAATGCAAAATCCACAACGATTTGCTCGAGCGCGCGGCGCAAACCAACTTTGCGCGGGTAGTAACAACGATAGGCCGGCGGATCGGAATCCATGTGTTCGGTCGACAGCGCCGGGCGCACGAAAATATAGTCGTTATGAAAATAACTACGATGCAAAATGCTGCAGCAAACGGAATTGAAAAAACTCTCCGCCAGCTCCGGTTGTTTGTGATTGGTCAATAGCCCGATGTAATTGAGCTTGATCTGTTGCCAATCGGAACCGAGCGCCTCAGCTTGAAATTCCTTTTCTAAATATTCGACGGATTCTTTTACGCGCTGATCGTAAAACATAATGCGATCGCGATTGGCTTTTTGACCGACCGCCCAATCGCCAAAATCGAAGCGCTCCTTCGCCGCTTTGCTGGTTTCCTGAAAAATTCGATAGTGTTTGTTAAAGCCGTTGAGCAGCGCGCGCGCCACGGCGAACTCCACGGTGCTATCAATAATTGGGTTTGCTCGTTCCATGATGTGGATTATAAAGCCGATTGCTGCGGCCGCTTACGGCAATTGCTCTGTAAGGCAATCCCAGCGTGCCGTTTAACGATGGTGCCTTGGCGAGCCAGTATTCATGCGGCTCCTGGCCACATCGATTTCTAAACTAACCATCAACGTTTCGGTAATGATGTGAAAACTCGAATGAACTTCGCCGCCATTTCGCGCACGTCATTCGGCGTCATCCCCGGTCGATAAAGCGCGAATCCCAAGCCGAATCCCGTTGCGCCGGCACTCCAAAAATCAGCCATCGTATCGAGCGCAATTCCACCGACTGGAATCATAATCGTATCCTTCGCAAATACAGCACGTAAAGCCTTGACGACTTTCGGGGTTAACAATTCCGCAGGAAAAAGTTTTAGTCCGTCGGCGCCGGCAGCGAGTGCGGCAAAGCCTTCCGTCGGCGTTGCGATGCCCGGCGTACAAATCATTCCACGTTGCTTTGACGCGCGAATAATATCGACATCGCTGTGTGGCATCACAACGAGATCGGCGCCGGCATCGCGAACGCGCGTGATGTCGTCGACGGTCAACACGGTGCCTGCACCGATCAGTGCCTCGTCGCCCAAACGCTTCGCGATTGACGCGATGCTGTCGAAAGGCTGTGGCGAGTTGAGCGGGACTTCGATGATGCGAAATCCTAATTCGTAAAGAATTTCTGCGACGGGGACGGCTTCCTCGGGTGTGATGCCGCGCAGGATTGCGACGAGAGGAAGCGCCGATAAATAGTGAGAAAGTGAATTCATAATTTGCTCCTATTGATTGTCATTCCCGCGTAGGCGGGAATCTATAGTGCGGGTGTAAGTTGATACGCCAAATGGATTCCCGCCTACGGGGGAATGACAAGTGTTTAAAAGTTAGTCACTGCAATAGATTCGCAGCGCGCGCGAGGCGAAATAATCCCTTCGCCGTCACATGTTCATCGGCAATAGCGGCGGAAATATTCGCATAACCTAACGCCCGCTGATAGCGCTGCGCAAGCGCTGGCTCCGCAATAATCGTAATACTAGTTTCGTGCTTAAACATTTTTTCTGCACCGCATATTTCGCTACCGATCAATAGGCCGGAGAGATAAGCGTGGAGCGCTTCTCCTGGGATGCGATTAAATAACACCAAGGTCCGCACGCTGAATAATTGCTGCAGCAATCCCGCGCCGTTAACGCTTTCATTCATCGCGTAGTCAAATCCTTGCTTGAAGTAGGCCTGGTCGTCAGCGTCGCCGTTCATCGTCCGGCCAAGAATACTGTGCTCACATAAAATCGCGAACACCTCGCCGGTCATGAAGGTCGCGAAATGCTCGATGCGATTATCGTTCACTTGCACGCACTTGCTGTGAGTTCCGGGGAGAATGAAAAGTTGCTGCGAGATAGCTACCTTCAACGCGCCGAAGATTTGCGTTTCCTCACCGCGAATCACATCGGGTACTCCGGCAGAATTGATCGTTTTAATTCCCGGAACGATCACAACATGCCGTCCATTTTTTGTCGTGACGGAAACCAGATGTTTTGCGAGCTGTTCGATGCTTGCAGGGCAAGGGACATACGGCGCTTCAAGCCATCCCTGGCGGCTGCCGATCATGCCGGAAGCCAGTATCGGCGCGGCTTGCAGGCCATTATTGAGCCACGAACCGCACGTTTCCTCGAACGCGATGTCGAAATTTTGATCGGGAATTTTTAAGATGCCGAGCGGCGCGGATTTTTTTTCAAGCGTGTCGCCGTTTTTATCCAACAAATACGCGCGTAACGATGTCGTTCCCCAATCGAGGGCGATCAGTGCCACTTCGTTCCTATAAAAGTCACCCACAAATGAAAAGTTTGCAAGTCTCGATAGCGCGTCTCCTTCCCCTTCAAGGGGAAGGTTGG
>JANOGO010000304.1:0-2185 GCA_031406045.1 Pseudomonadota bacterium | reverse complement strand
AATGGCGGCAATTATGCTGAGAATCCGGTCGATGGCATTGTGACGGCAGGGATGATCTATTTCCCGTGGCTATACAGCGATGAACATCTGAATACCTTTATCGATAACGATAAGTACGAGAAATCGCAACGCGCCTTCGGCACCGGTTGGGCCAAGGTCTGGGATGCACGCAGCTTGATTTATCGTTATCAGGCTACGCGCAACCACGATGTCGGGCAACCTTTGGGTGGAAACACCATGCAAGCGCTGAGCAAAATCAAAGCGAAGACGCTGATCATGCCGGGCATGACCGATCGCACGCTACCGCCCTATATGGCGCAAGAAATCCGCCGCGGTGTTAAGAACAGCATCTACGTTGAGATTCCGTCCGCGCTTGGGCATCTTGCCTGTTGCCCTGGCACGGAAGACACGGCGGAGTACGGATTTATAACGGAGCAAATCAAACGTTTCTTGGCGGATCTGGCAAAAGCAAATTGATCAAGCTCGAAACTTTTAAAGGGAAACCCATGCGCAATTTACGAACTGGCGCAATCATCTTTTTGCTCGCAATTCATGGGGGAATTGCTTTGGCAGAGGATTCGTTGAAAGCGAAACTACTCGGCGCCTGGCTGCTCGTCGCGCTATCTTTCGTCGCAGCAGCGACTCGCACACTCAAGCTCGGCACCGGTGTGGCGTTGCTGCCGCAACGGGATACGATTATCACCGCCAAGTCCGAGGCGAGCTTGGATCATTTGTCGGGCGGACGTTTTATCTTCGCCGTCCGTGGGCGGCGGGTGGAATGTCGAGGAAATGGAAAACCATCGCGAGCGCATACTGCTCAAAGTGCCGGATGTAAACCGTGACGAGGTGCTGCGTGTGCTCGACCGCTACGCGCCGCTCCTCCAGGGCTAGCCAGGTGCGGCGATATTATTGGGCTTCGATCTGCGCCGCCTTCACATGCTCACGCCAGCGCTCACCTTCTTTGCGAACAAAGGTGCGATAGTCGCCTAGCGCTTGCAGGACGAAAGTGAGCCCAACGTTTTCCAGCGGCACTTTCACCTTCGGGTGATGTTGAGCATCTTGAATCGCTTGGTGGATTTTTGCCAGGATTTCCGGCGCAACGCCCCGAGGCGCCGAAACGCCAACGAAAAAATTCACCTCATAGCCGGGATAACTTTCGCTTACCGTCGGTACACCCGGCCAGTGCGGGTTTCGTTTTGACTCAGTAATCGCGATCGGAATCAGCCGGCCATTCGATGCTTGCGCAGCGCCGGTCATGTAGTTAAAGAACGCGATTTGGATATAGCCGCCGATCAAATCGGTCACGACGTTGCCGCTAGCTTTGTAGGCCACCGCCTCAATCGGAAGTTTTGCGTTCACCCTCAATAGCTCGCCGGGAATTTGTGAACTCGCGTCGGCGTGCCCGAAGAACACCTTGCCGGGATGGGTCCGCGCGTAGGCGGCCAACTCGGCAAGCGTTTTGAAAGGGCTTTGCGACGGCGCCAGCAATACCGATCCGCCCACGCCGATGAGCGCGATATGTTCGAAGTCCGCGATCGGGTCGTAGGGGAGTTTCTTGACCACGTATGGCGCAACGGCGTGGGTCGAATTGGTACTAATCCCAATGGTATAGCCATCGGGGGGCGCGTTTTTCAGCGCCTCGGTGCCGATCAGGCCTTGGGCACCGGGTCGATTGTCGATGATGACCGGCTGTTTCCAACGCTCCTGCAAATAGCTGCCGAGTTTTCGCGCCACAATGTCGCTGCCGCTGCCGGGGCCGAATGGGACGATGATTCGTACCGGTTGGCTTGGATAGGATTGCGCTAGTGCTGGCGATGCCGCAATCAATACTCCGGCAAGTCCCAGCCATTTTAGTCGTTGCATAATTTTCCTAGCCGATGCTGTGTTCCAGCGTTCCGATTTGCGCGATTTCGATTCGCACGCGATCGCCGGGTTTGAGCCAAATAGGCGGATCGCGAAACGCGCCGCTTCCCGCCGGCGTGCCGGTGGCGATCACATCGCCAGGCTCGAGCGTCATGAATTGGCTAAGGTATTCGATAATGCGGTCGACGGGAAATAACATATCGGCGGTATGGCCTTGCTGCATCGGTTCATCGTTCAGATAACTGCTGATTTCCAATGTCTGCGGATCGGCGATTTCATCCGCGGTCACCAACCACGGCCCCATGGGGCAAAAGCCATCCAT
>JANOGO010000291.1:0-9534 GCA_031406045.1 Pseudomonadota bacterium | reverse complement strand
CACCATGGGCGAAAAAATCGGCGAACGATGTTCGCCACGGTGGATCCGCTTTGCTTGATCCACCCTACAACGCCAACGTTTACGCTGTTCATGGTCCATGAGAAGTATCGGCCGCGCCAATACAGGCAGCTCGCAATGACAGTTCGTTGGGCGGGCCAAGTCCAATAAGAACAGAGCCCCAATTTCCTATTTAACTGTCATTCCCGCGAAGGCGGGAATCCATTTGGCCTGGCAATTTGCACACACACTATGGATTCCCGCCTTCGCGGGAATGACAAGATTTATCGCATCGCGCTATTAACAAAGATTCTAAACCATCGTCGGCCTGAAACCAGCGCCCCACCGGCTTCTCCAGGCATGCCACGCCAAGAGCCGCTCTAGACCTACCTCGCAGGCCAACCACTATCGCAATCCATCATTACCCTTAATCTCATGTTTCTGCAAGCCACCGATACGCGCCGATGGCCGCCCGCTATCGGTCACCGCGACGGCGATAACGATCTCATCCGCACGCGGCGCATCGCTGACCCGCGCTTCGATCGCATCGAAATGGCTGCGCACGAACGCCGCATCTTTGTGGCCGAGCGGTACGTCGATCGCGGTGCCCAACGCGCCCATTTTTTTCGCCGATGGCACCAGCGCCGCGCCTTTTCCCACCGCCTTACGCAACGTCGCACCAAGCTTCGGATGCAGAATCGCGGCGGCGTGTTCCAACTCGCCCGCTTCACCGACGATCGCGGCTTTGCCGTAGCTTTCCGCCTCGCTCGGCGCGATGCCCAATGCGTTCACACAACGCTCGCCGAGCAGGCCGCCGAGGTGTTCGCCGATCGCGATGAGTTCATCGAGGGTTTCGGAATAGCGGCCGGCGTAGGGATTTTTGATCACAGCCATCGCCAACGCGCGACGTGTCGGTGGGTTGATGGGCTTACCCATTTCGATGTGGGTTTCGTCGATTTGCACGACTATTTTTCGGATTTCGATCATGGTTGAACCTTAAAAATAGATCACGCGACGGCCAAAAATGAATGCCCTATGGATTCCCGCCTTCGCGGGAATGAGGGGCTGGCCCGGGGTGGCCTAGGGCCATCGGGCCACAGATTGGGAAGAATGCGCACTTGATCTTGCAACCGGATCGCGACTCGCTCGATCAGCTCATCGTCCATGTATTTAGTCGCTGCAACTTCGCCTGCATCCAGCGCGTTGCGAACACTTTTGTTTTCCAAAATCGGCACGTCACGCGTGACGAGTAACGAACCCAAATCCGATTCCGCTTGAATGTCGCGAGCGGGAACGCGCTCAATGCCGGGATGCGCAACATTTACCGCATTTGCAATCATCGTCGCCGCTGCATCCGCTTCTGCGGCACTACGCGCTAAAACCGTTACGCTGTCGGCAATGCCGAGACTGAAGCTGCGGCCGCGCCAACCACTGGTCGCGATACCGCGAATATTGTCTTGCGCGCGAATCGTGAATTGTCCTTTCAACGTAGCATCTTCAATACCCGCGATTCCGATTTCAAATTCTTCGTTGAGCGCCAGATGCAACGCAATGTCACCGCCGTTGTTCACATAGGCGCGCGTAAGATTTCGATTCGCGATCAGCGCTCGCAAAATTTCATCGGCAACGGCTCCTGCCACCGCCGCCATCGGCGTGATAAATTTTTCTCGGTAAGGCCACACGGCGCGCGCCATGCGTTGCGCAACGGGATCGGCGAATATCGGCAATTCATTCGTCACGCGCGCGCGAAGCTTCGGCAGTTCCATAGTAAGACTGGCAAGCAGGCCGGAGAAGCGCATGGATGCTTGCTCGTAGGCCATCGCTATTTCGCCGGGATCATCGGCGAATGCTTCGATAATGAGGTCGATCGGGCCGTGCTGCAGGTGCAGGCGGCCATCGTCGAGCATTGAGGAGTAAGGGCCATTGATCATTTCTGCGCCGCCAATGGCCAAGGATTTGCCGCGTCGGAAAATTGCGTTTGGTACCGGGCGCTTTGCAGCACGTCCGCTAGATTTACGACGCGATCCATGTGCCCGCCGAGCGCGGCGTAATGTTCTTGCGTCATCGTAAATTCGATCGGCGCAACCAACGCGGGCGTCGGCACGTAGCCGAATGAGTTCTCCGGCATGCGCATCACGTCGACCATCAGCGTGATGCCGCCGCCCGGCCACACGTAAACCGGCGCGCCGCCGCAGGTGACGCGCGTCAACAAATCTTTCACCGAGCGAGTGAGGCGCACCGGATTTTCCGTCACACCTGCGCGCAAGCTGCCGCCCGCGCCGCCCATGAATAACACGGTGCACAGCGCCGGCTCGCAATTTTCCGCAATGCGCTCGACGACAGTTTTGATTGCTTCGGGCATCTCGGCTTTTCGCGGTTTCAATTCTGCGTCAAGCTCAAACCATTCCGCGTGTTCGCCTGTGGTCGACACCATCAAAAATTTCAACCCAGGCCACGCCAATTTCGGATCGATTTTTTCGATGATCGAAAGCGGGTCGGTCAGATTTGTGCCGCCCCAGCCCATGCCCGGTTCGGCCACCTGGAAATATCGCCCCGGCGTCGAGCGTTTGCCTTTCACTTTGATGCCGGCGGGTTTCATATCAAGAAATCTGCCGGCTTGATGTTCGCTCAACACGCCGGTGATGTGATCGTCCACCACGATCACTTCGTCCGCTTCGCCTAGCCATTGCTTGGCAAAAATTCCAATCGTCGCGCTGCCGCATCCGACGCGCATGCGCACTTCCGGCGTGCCATTGACGATCGGCGCTTTGCCCGCTTGTACGATCACCGTCGCGCCACCATCGACGCTCATTTCCAACGCGTGCTTATTGCAGAGTTTTAGCAACGAATCGCAGGTGACTCGCCCTTCTTTTTTTCCACCGCCGGTAAAGTGCCGCACACCGCCGAGCGCCAGCATTTGCGAGCCGTATTCCGCCGTCGTCACGTGGCCGATTTGTTCGCCGTCGACGCGCACCGCGCCTTGCTCCGGGCCGAGAAAGCGATCGGTATCGATTTTCACTTTCACGCCGCAATAACTGAAAATTCCCTCGGTGACGACCGTCACCATGTCAACGCCTTCGTGTTTACTGGCAACGATGAACGGCGCGGGTTTGTAGTCGGGATACGTCGTCGTCGCGCCAATGCCCGTGACGAACACCGGCGTATCGTTGATCACATCGCCATTCCACGCGCTGTTGCCGTCGAGAAATTTCACCACTTTGCTATCGGGTTTTTGCGTAACGATCAGCGGGTCGGTGCGCGTCAACACGCCGTCGATATTGGTGTAGCGATCGCACGCGCCAAAACAATTCGGCTTGACCAGGCACAGCACCGGGCACGCGTCGCAGCGAATGCCGTCCTTGGATTTAGCCTTTGGCAGATCGACGGTTTCGCCGTCGTAGGTGTCTTCTCTCATTTTCCAATCTTCTTCTTATTGCGAGAACCGTGCGTGCTTGGAAAACGAAGCCGACCCTCATGGCCCGAGGCCACCCCGCCCCAGCCCTCTCCCGCCAGAGCGGGAGAGGGAGTTTTGTCCCCTCGCCCCGTCCCCGTCCCGATGCGACGAGAAGAGGGGGACGGGGAGAGGGCTAGGGTCAGGGGTGGGGCGCGCAAATACATCATGAAATCCTAGATAAAATCGCCGCGCGTAATCGATGCGGCATTACCGGCACGAACTTCATTTGAATTCCCGTGGCGTGGCGAATCGCGCCGAGGATCGCGGGCGGCGTCGGAATCAGCGCCGGTTCGCCGACGCCTTTCGCACCGTACGGCCCAAGCGGTTCGGGATCTTCAATCAATATCACATCGATCGGCGGCACATCACCGATGGTGGGAATTAAATAATCATGCAGGTTATCCGTTAGTCCAGGAACGTACTCTTCCATCAACGTCATGCCCAAGCCCTGTGCGATGCCGCCATGGATTTGCCCTTCCACTTGCTGCGGATTGATGGCTTTGCCGACGTCATGCGCCGCGACCATTTGCAACACTTTAGTTGTGCCGAGTTCCAAATCCACTTCGACCAATGCGATTTGCGCGCCAAAGCCGTAGGTTGCATAGGGAATGCCTTGGCCATCTTTGTCGAGCGGCTTGGTCGGCGGATCGAACGTGCCTTCGCCGACTAACACGTCGCCATTCTCGTTCGCGGGTAACTTTGTCAGATCGATTACTTTTGTCGCATTGCCATCGTCGATCTTCAGCGACGTTTCATGCAACGAAATTCGCGCGTCGTTTTTTGCACTTACCATCCTTAAAATCTGCTCACGCAAATGTTGTCCCGCAAGCATCGCCGCTTTCCCCGACACAAACGCTTGCCGGGAAGCCGATGATTTACCCGCGTCGGCGGTGCGATCGGTATCGCCCATCACATACTCAAACTTCGCCATCGAAACGCCCAAAGCATCGGCACACACTTGCATCAACGTCGTGTTAGTTCCCTGGCCGATATCCGCCGCGCCGTTGTAAAGCGTGAGTTTGCCCGTGTTACTAATACCGACGCGAATGGTGGATGGATTCGACATCGAGGTGTTGCCGATGCCGTACCACATGCAGCCGACACCGACGCCGCGTTTGAAATTTTTCGAAGCCGAGTTGAATGCCAATACTTCCGCGTTGAGTTTTTCCCAACTCGGTTTGATCGCATCAAGGCACGCCGGTAGCCCGCAACTGGCGGTGAGCAACTGCCCGCAATGAGTCGTGTCGCCCACTTTGATCGCGTTACGGCGGCGAATTTCCCAGCGATCGATGTCTAGTTTTTCCGCGAGGTCGTCCATCATCGCTTCGTGCGCGATCGCGGCTTGCGGCACGCCGAAACCGCGAAACGCGCCGGCGGGCGGATTGTTCGTAAATATCGCTTTTCCGCTGGTGCGCGCGTTCGGCACGAAGTACGGCCCGGTCGCGTGAATCGGCACGCGGTTCGCCACTGTTGGCCCCCAGCTCGCGTAGGCGCCGGTGTTGAAAATTGAATCGGATTCGGCGAATTGCAATTTGCCTTGCGCATCCGCGCCGAAGCGCACTTTGATGTTTGCCGGATGGCGCTTCGTTGTCGCGGCCATGCTCTCGGGGCGTTGATAAACGCACGCGACCGGATGATCGAGCAACCAAGCGCCGAGACCAACAAGCGGCTGCACCGACATGTCAAGCTTGCCGCCAAAGCCGCCGCCGCATGCGGTGGGCACGATGCGAATTTGCTCGGGTTTGAGTTTCATCACAACGGCCATTTCATCGCGATCCATGTAGGGCGTTTGCGTCGTCACGTGAATTTCCAAGCGATCGCCAACGCGCCGCGCCCAACCTGCCTCCGGTTCGATGTAGGCGTGCTCAACGAAGCTGGTGTTGAATTCGCCTGTCGCAATTGCCGCGCATTCTTTTGCTGCTGCGGTGACATCACCTCGACGTACACGACCTTCAATCAACAGATTTCCGGGCTTGTCGCCTTGCACCAACGTCGCATTCAGCGCCATCGCATGCTGCAGTGTTAGCACGGGTGGTTGCGGCTGATAGGTAATCGGGATTTCGCTGTCGGCAATCGCCTCAATTGTCACCCGCGCGCCGACCAACGCCACGATCGCTTCACCCGGAAAACGCACCTCGCCAGCGGCGAGCACCGGCTGATCTTTGATCGTCGGATAAATACCGAAGCCGTTGCTCGGCACATCGTTCGCGGTCAACACTTTCACCAAACCAGGATGCTTTGCGTATAGCGGTGCGACATCGCCGAGCGTGAATTTCGCGCGCGCATGTTTCGCGCGCACCACGCGCAGCCACAGCACGTCGACAGGAATATTATCCGCGCCGAATCGCTCGCGGCCGGTTAGTTTCGCAATGCCATCCACCTTGGAGACCCGCGTCCCTACTGCCTCGCAGGCCAATGGCATTTTGGGAATGGTGCTGGTACAAGCCATAATGGAGCCATTCGCCGCATCCAGGATTGCTTCAATGATTTTTCGATAACCGGTGCAGCGACACAACACGCCGCCGAGCGCGTCCAAAACGTCCGCTTCCGTTGGATGCGAAATTTTGCTCAACAAATCCGTCGCGGCCATCAACATGCCCGGCGTGCAAATGCCGCACTGCGCGCCGCCGTGTCGATGAAACGCTTGCTGAAGGCGCGACATCATGCCGTTTTCCAACAACCCTTCAACCGTCGTGACGACGCGGCCTTCGACTTGCGCAACAGCGGTGAGGCAGGCGCAAACTTGATCGCCATCAAGCAACACCGTACATGCGCCGCAATCACCGGCATTGCAGCCAATCTTGGTGCCGGTCAATCCGAGTGTGTCGCGCAACACATCGGCGAGACGCGCGGCAGGTTCGGCAATCACGATTTGTTCGCGGCCATTCAGGTGGAACGAAATCGAATGTTCGAGCGTGTTCGCTATCTCGGGCTGATAGGGCTTATTCATGCGCCAGTTCCATCAACGCGCGCTTGACGAGCGTGAGCGCGGCATCCATGCGATAGTCGGCGGACGAACGAACATCCGCAATCGGCGAAAGCACGGCAAGATCGCTCGGCGTAACAATATCCGCAAGCGATGCATTTAGTCGCTGGCCGATCAGTTTCGTTTCGAGTTCGCGCAGTCGCCGCGCTACGGGCGAACACGCACCGACGCTGATGCCCGCTTTCGTGACGATTCCGTTGGCGTCGAGTTCGACGCAAGCCGCCACCATCGCGATGGAGATCAATAAATATTTCCGTGCGCCGAGTTTCAGAAATATAGAGCGAGAATTTTCACCCCATTTCGGAACGAGAATGGCGGTGAGCAATTCATTGGATTGCCTCGATGTTTTGCGATTTCCGAGAATAAATTCGGCAAGCGGTAATTGCCTTATTGCATCGAAGGAACGCAGTTCGACGCTCGCGCCCAGCGCCAGTAACACAGGCACGCCATCCGCAGCGGGCGACGCGTTGCAGATGTTTCCGGCGATGGTGCCGGCGTTCTGAATTTGCTGGCCGCCGACTTCACGCGCAGCGAGCTTGAGCGCGCGAAAATAATTCGGTAACGGCGCGCGGATCAAATCCGTCCAGGTAGCTGTCGCCCCGATACGCCACGCGTTGTCGGTTTCCGTAATGCCGCGCAACGACAGGATACGCGTCACGTCGATGATGTTTTCTGCGATCGGTTTGCCAACGTGGGCAGGATAAAAATCCGTCGCACCGGCTAGAATCGTCAGCGGCGTCGCCGCAAGCGCGGCAAGCGTTTCCTCCAAATCGAGCGGCCTGAGGTAGGTGCCCATGTTGATTGTTGGTCGTTGATTGACGACGTAATGATATTCCTATTGCAGCCGGATTGAGAAGCTAAACGGGTGCGCAACGCGCAAGCGGACTCATCACTTTCAAATTCTCGCTAACCTGGATATGAATGGTAATTTATTGATTTAACGAAATTGATCGCGCTTACCGGGCTGAGCGATCGCTAAGGCCGTGCGCGTTGCACACCCTACGCTTGCTTACGTTGGCTGGAATGAGTTAAACGCTGACATGCTGCGAATACCCAGGCTTTGCCGCTTCAACGGCTACAAGAATGGCCGGCACTAGCGGCCGTAAATGAACCAGTCGATTCGAGATGGCACGCACAACAAGGACGACAAATGGCAGAGCGGGTATATTCTGCTGGAACTCAATATTGCGATCGAGAGTAACAAACACATCACAATTCTCGCGAGCCCGTCGCATCAATTCCCCGTTTAGTACGCCGCTCCAACCTAGGCCGACTACCGTTATGACGTTGTGACCTGGCAACTCCAAAGACAAATCAATGGGGATATTTTCGTCAAGGAGAATGCGCATCGGCGACCAGGGACTCGCATGCGAGGTCCAAAGCGGCAATTGCTTGCTCTCGCGGCACTGACGGAAATTGATGTAGAAATTCGTCCAACGTTTCCCCGCCCTCTATATAGTCAAAGAGCGACCGAACGGGAACTCGCGTGCCAACAAAAACCGGCGTCCCCCCGAGAATCCCGGGATGGCTGTGAGTGATTTGGCTGGCTTGCGTCATTTGTGGGCTCCGCATGATCGACAAAGTATAACCGCTGGTGGCCA
This sequence comes from Pseudomonadota bacterium, assembly GCA_031406045.1. Lineage (GTDB taxonomy): Bacteria > Pseudomonadota > Gammaproteobacteria > Burkholderiales > JALYOK01 > JALYOK01. Next base: position 1,496 of record JANOGO010000291.1, on the reverse strand, counting down.
TGGTGCCTAACGAACCAACACGCGTAGCCCGGGATACGCGTGCTTTAGATCCTTAGCGCGCCGCGGAACGCCCTGCCCCTATAGTAAGATTGCGCGCCGTTGTGATACACGAAGACATTGCCGAAACGGAAATCAGCGAAGATGGCGCCACCGAGTTTTCTAATCGCAGAAGGTGTTTTCAACCAGCTCGACGTTTTTGCATCGAAATTTCCAAGCTTCTGCAGCTCTCGATATTGTTCTTCCGTTAACAGTTCTATGCCCATCGCGGCGGCCATATCGAAAGCGCTATTTTCCGGTTTATGTTCCTTCCTTGACTCCAACCCTTCGCGGTCGTAACAAACACTTCTGCGGCCTATAGGACTTTCCGCTGAACAATAATAAAAAATGTACTCGCCCGTCTTTTTTTCAAAGCCAACAACGTCCGGTTCCCCGCCGGTTTTTTCCATTTCATTGAGTGACCATAGTTTTTCCGTATTGGCTTCCAGTCGTGCTTGTACATTGGCCCATTCAAGACTTTTATGGCGGTTCATATTTTTCTCAAAACGGGTTTTCAACGCTTTGAGTAGTGGTTCATATTGGTTTGCTTTCATGTCTTTTGCTCTTTGCCTTTCCGCTTTGTTTCATTAGCCTTTGCTTGCCCGGCATGCTTACGGCTCGTTCTTCTGCTTCACGACCGCGTCAGACGACACCGAAACTCACAGCCTTGTCTGGCGCCTATCGTTTGACATGAGGGGTGCACAAAACGCGCAGCCTTGTGGGCATCCCCTCGATTGGAAGGGCTAGGCGTTGGCATGGATTGCGCCGCCAAGTCGTGCCTAGTATAGTGTGTATTCTGGACTACTTTCATGCGCACTATGAGAACCAACATTGTGATTGACGACAAGCTCATGGCTGACACGCTTCGTGCCACTGGCCTTCGCACGAAGCGTGAGGTCGTGGAGCTTGGTTTGAAGACTCTTCTTCAACTCCGCGGGCAGGCTGAGATACGCAAGCTCCGAGGCAAGATTACTTGGGAAGGTGACCTGGACGCCATGAGGCGTGACAAGTGATTCTGGTCGATTCGAGCGTGTGGATCGACTACTTCCGGGGCAAGATTACGAGGCAAACGGAGCGCCTTGACGTTCTTCTTGGTTCGCAGTCGCTCGGCATTGGTGACCTGAACCTGACCGAGGTTCTGCAGGGCTGCCAGTTTCAGAAGGAATTCAATGAAGCGCGCCGGCTTCTTGCTCGTCTTGAGTTTGTTGTTCTCGGCGGCAGTGATGTGGCTGTCCAAGCCGCCGTGAACTATCGAAAGCTTCGCAGTCTTGGCCTGACCGTGCGTGGAACGGTAGACGTTGTGCTTGCAACCCGCTGCATTGTGAGTGGCCATAAACTGCTCCATAGCGATCGCGACTTCGATGCATTCGAGCGACATCTTGGACTGCGGTGCGTTGGTTCCGACGCCTAACGCAAGAAGGTGAGGGGCGTGAGCAAGCGGGCGAAGCGCGCTTCTCGAC
>JANOGO010000284.1:0-11299 GCA_031406045.1 Pseudomonadota bacterium | reverse complement strand
GCGAATCGGGCGAACTGTGGATCGGCGGGCCGATGGTCGTGCCCGGTTATTGGAACAACCCGGCCGCCACGCAAGCGGCATTTGTCGCCGGCTACTGGCGCTCCGGCGACATCGGCAGCATAGACGCAGAAGGCTTTGTGCGCATCCACGATCGCATGAAAGACATGATCAATCGCGGCGGCTACAAAGTTTACAGCGCCGAAGTCGAAAGTGTCATGAGCCATCATCCGTTGGTGGTGGAGAGCGCAGTCGTGCCGGTACCCGATCCGGTGCTCGGCGAAAAAGTGCACGCGTTCGTCGTGCGCCGCGATGCGAATTTGAGCGTCGATGATTTAAAGAAATTCTGTGGCGGCCATCTTGCCGATTACAAAGTGCCCGATTTCTTCACGTTGCGCGACGAGCCATTGCCGCGTAACGCCAACGGCAAAATTCTCAAGCGCGAATTGCGTGAGCTTGCGTTAAAAACCTCAAAGTAGATTGGCCTGTCAAGCAGCGCTGATGCGGCTGCTGGCACGGCATGCCTGGAGAGGCAAGCTGGGTGCGCCTCCTGGCACGACGTCATGGCGAACTGCCTGTATCGGTGAAGCCGATACGGCTCATAGACCATGAACCGCAGAGGTCCCAAACCCAAGCCCTCCCTCACCCCGACCCTCTCCCGCGAAGCGGGAGAGGGAGTAGTCCCCTCGCCCCTCTGGGGAGAGGGGTGGGGGTGAGGGGCAAGCCGTCCTCAAAACAAGCGTCGGTCAAATCGGGTTCATGGAAAGCAGCAACGCGAAGAAGCAATTTCGTAATGTGCTCTAAATAAACACGAATTCTCACCCTTTTGTCATTCCCGCGAAAACGGGAATCCATGGTGACTTTCAAGGCCAAATGGATTCCCGCCTTCGCGGGAATGACAACTTAGGATGTCGTCGTTGATTACAAACTAAATCTCATACCTCGCACCGATCCAAAATCCGCGCGGCGAACCAAGCGATTGAAACTGTTCCGTCTCGCCATTGCCACCGCCGGTAAATACTTTGCCGTTCGATTGTGGAAATAAGTTTTCACCCAAAATTCCGAAGTTCGCATAGCGCTTGTCGAACAAATTATTCACACGCCCGAAGATCTGAAATTTTTTGCTGATGTTGTAGCGGCTATCGAGATTCAACACGGCATAGCCTGGAACCTTGCCATTCTTGTCCTGGTTGTTCTCATCACCGCGCGCAAATACCCCCGCCGCGTACAACAGGTTCGTACCGATGGAAAATGTTTCGTTCCAATCGTAATCCAAGCGAATTTTGAAATTGTGCTCCGGCATTCCCGGAATGCGATTGCCCGATGAAACTTGAATATTTCCGTCGGCATCCGCTGAAGAATTGAACGGACTGAACACGATAAACGACGATTGATAGGTCGCCTTCAGATACGCGTAGCGCGCGCTGAACGTAAAGTTGGAAAACTTCGTTGTGCCGCCAAGCTCCAAGCCTTCGCGGCGTGTGTTGCCGACATTTTGAAAATACCCCAGGTTCGTCGCCGTCGTCAAATTAGAACTGATGAACTGAATATCGTCTTTCAAATCGGTGCGATAAATCGCCGCATTCCAACTCGACGCCTCACCGATTTTGCCGCGCGCACCAAGCTCAATAGTCTTCGATACGACTTTCTTCAGCGGCGGATCGGCGTGAAAACTATTCGGCAATTTACACGGCGCTTCAGGATCGGCGCAGGTCAATTCCATCGGCGTCGGTGCACGCATGCCTTCGTTATAGTTCGCATACGCGGTGAGTTTCGGCGACGGATTGAAGTTCACGCCGATCGCCGGATTAAAGCGCGAGAACGTATGATCGCCGTTCAATCGATCGTCGAGCGCATCGCCCTTGTTTGAAATTTTAACTTGGGCGCGATTGTAGCGTCCCGAGAATGTCATACCCCATTGTTCCGATAATTGGAATGTATCGGTGAAGTACAAACCATAGTACGCATTCTTGGTATCCGCGTTAGTGACTGACTCAAACGCCGCATCGGGGAACGGTATGATGCTGCGGTCGGCAGTCCAATCGGCGGCTTGCTCCAGTTGCTGAAAATTCGCCTTGCCCAGATCGGCGCTGGCGCCCACGGTCAGTTGATTTTTTCGCGCACCGATTTTATTGTCGAGCGTCAGTTGAATACTTCCGCCGTAACTATCCTGGTCGATCACCGAGCGATCGTTCAGCGCGGGAAAATTGTCATCGTCATCGATCGGCAACGAGATATCGAATTCATCGGATTGATTACTGCTGGTGTTGGTATTCTTAAATTTTCGAAAGTAGAAATTGCCGCCCAGCAATAATTCCTCGGTAAAAAAATGGCTGGCCTTGGCATTCAGAAAAGTCAGTTTATTTTCGTTAACATCGGGAAACGTATAAGCCTGTTTGTAATTCTCGCTGATATAAGATTTCGGCAGCGATTGCATGCCTTCCAAGCGATTGTCCGCGGCCGAGAGGCTCACATCAAAATCCGTGTTGTCATTTTGCCAACCGACTTTGGCGAAAAATTGTTTGACGCGGCTCGGGTTGTGATCTCCCCAACCCTTTTCGTCGAAAAAATTGCCGGTCAAAAAGTAATCGAAATTTTTACCGTTGTTGCCGCCCAACTCGAATTGAATTTGCTTGCGGCGAAATGATCCGAACAACGCTTCGATCGCGGCGCCGGGATATTGAAATCCGCTCTTGGTATAAACCGACAACGCGCCGCCGAGCGTGTTTAAACCGAACACCGGATTGGAACCGGGAATCACTTGAATGCTGGAGATCGCTGACTGCGGAATCAAGTCCCAGTTCACGGCGTCGCCGAATGGCTCGTTAATGCGCACACCGTCTTGAAACACCGACAAGCCTTGCGGCGTGCCGAGCAACGGCGACGCGGTAAAGCCGCGGAAATTCACATCGACTTGAAATGGATTACCTTGCGCGGCGTTCACCGTGATGCTGGTCGGATTCTGCTCCAAATATTCCGACACGTCGGTGTGTTTTTGCTTGGCGAAATCTTTGCTGGTGAATACCTGCACGTTCGCCGGCACATCTTTCACCGCGGTGCCGATGCCGGGCAGCGGCGTCGTGCCGATCACTTCAACGGTCGGCAACTCGAGCACTTCGGCGCGATTGTCCGGCGCGTCGGCGGCCATTAGATTTGCAACGGGGAACATCGTTGCGATGGCCAACGCGAGGGGGCGCAGCGCCGGCAAGCCTTTAAATGAAAACATTACTCACTCCTTTTTTGGTTTTAAGTTGCATTTTCCTTCGTCACATTTTACTTGGCGAATGGTTTATTTCAGCCACGATTGGTTTATTAGAACCACCATGTTCAGTTATCTGAGCGGCGAATATTCGTCACGATAGCACCAACTCATTTTGGAATAATCCCGCTATCTTATTGACGACGCTCGAAAAGAAGCCGGACATTTGGCCCGGCTTTTAAAGGAGGCGTCACAATTGGCTCAAAGCCGCTAAAAGCGACACTGTGCATACAGCAAGTTTTATTCCAGATCGTGTTAATCGGCAAAACCGAGCTCGTATTTCTCCATCCGATAGCGCAAGGTCATGCGGCTAACGCCCAAGCGCCGCGCGGCTTCCGAGACATTATTTTGCGTTGCGTTTAATGCCGCGACTATCAACATTTTTTCTGCGGCCTCTAAGGTCAATCCGTCAAACACCGAAATCTCGGTCAATGCCATCACTTTATCGGACACCGATAGTCCCAAATCGGCGCACGTGATGTGGTCGCCATGACTTAGCAATAACGCGCGCTCAATTTGATGTTTCAATTCGCGCACATTGCCCGGCCAGTCGTAACGTTGCAACGCCGTCAACGCGTCCGCATCGAACGCCTTTGCCGGCAAGCCGTAACGCCGTGTGGTTTGCGCCGAAAAATAATGCGCCAGCAACAGCACGTCTTGCGCGCGATCGCGTAACGGCGGCAGCGTTAACGTCACGACGTTCAAGCGATAATATAAATCGCTGCGAAACGTTCCCGCCGCAATCATGTGCGGCAGATTGCGATTGGTGCCGGCGACGAATTGCGCGGCGACGTTTGATTCTTTCGTTGCGCCGATGCGCCGCGTCTTGCGCCGCTCGATGACGTTGAGCAATTTCGCTTGCAGCTCCAACGGCATTTCGCCGATTTCGTCGAGGAACAAGGTGCCGTCTTCCGCCGCTTCGATCAGACCAGTGCGCGCGACGCCCGCGCCGGTGTAAGCGCCCTTCTCGTGGCCAAATAATTCCGCTTCGATCAAATCCTTCGGCAGCGACGCGCAGTCGATTTGCACGAATGGCTTTTCGCGCTGCCGGCTCGATGTGTGTAGCAGCCGTGCGGCGACATCTTTGCCGCTGCCGGTTTCGCCGAGGATCAAAATCGTCGGCGGCGGCGCCGAAGTATTCTGCGACAGGCTGGCCAGACGGGCAATCTGGGTGCGTACCTTGGCGATGGCATCGCTGTCGCCCAGCATCTGCGCGCCTTCCAGAGCACGGCTATCGCGCTCTCGGGAAAAATCGAGCTGATGTTTCAAGCGCACGTTTTGCAACGCGTGATCGACGGCGATTTGCAATTCGTCCAGATCGATCGGTTTGCGCAAATAATCCAGCGCGCCCTGCTTCATCGCTTGAACCGCGTCGCCGATTTCGCCGAACGCCGTCAGTACAATAGTTGGCAATCGTTCGTTTTCGTTAGATGACAATTCGGCGAGAAAATCTAGACCATTACCGTCCGGCAAGCGCAAATCAAGCAATACTAAATCAGGCCGCGCGCTTCGCACTAACGCGCGCGCATTGGCGAGATCGCCAGCGATACTGCAGTGATGACCGGCGCGTTCCAAACGTTTTTTCGTCGCGCGCGCGAACAACGCCTCGTCTTCCACCACAAGAATGTGAGCGGTGGTGCGTGCTTCGTTAATCGGAAAATCAATGTTATTCGCTGACAACGTTTCTTCCTTCTATTGAGCCTGATATAAATGTATGACAGTTTTCGTACCAACAGCGCCCACTCTCATAGCCCAAGGCTACCCCGCCCGCACCTTCTCCCGTCCCGGGCAGGGGCGGGAGAGGGAGTTCTTCCCCTCTCCCCTCCGGGGAGAAGGTGCAAGGTGAGGGGCGAGCGGTTATTCATTTAACGATCTTCAATAATTGCTTCATCGGTAGCGACACGATGACGGCCGTACCTTTCGACTCGCGCGCCTCGAACCGAATCGCGCCACCATGCTCCTCCGTCACTCGCAGCGCGAATGGTATGCCAAGGCCGGTGCCGAAGCGCTTGGTGGTCGGCCCCGGCGCGAGATTCGTCGTTGCCGGTTCGAACGGCATGCCGATACCTTCATCCAAGATGTGGATGCTTAAATTTTCTTGTTCGCGTGTAACGCGCAGCGTAATGCACCCGACTTCCGGCGAAGCCTCAACGGCGTTCACGATCAAGCCTTGCAACGCCTGCTCGATCAGTTCGATATCTAGCATGACAATCACACGATCATCGCCTTCGCGCACAACGTGTAGATGTTTTTGCTCAATGCGCAGGCGGCACAAACCCACTACATTATCCAAAATATGGCGCAATTCAACGTCGCTAAAATTCGGCCGCATCGGATGCAAGTACGATAACAACGAGCGCGTCCAGCGCTCTAAGCGATCGGTGGTTTCGATGATGCCCGCCAGATCATCGCGGGTTTCCTGCGTCATGGCGGGGTCGCTCATCACCTGCGCCGTGGCGCGGATCGCTGCGATCGGATTGCGGATATTGTGCGCCAACACCGGCACCAGCGAACCCAGCGCCGCCTGCTTTTCCGCGCGCAACAATGATTGCCGGCTCTCGGCCAAATCACTCGCCATGCGGTTCACTCGCGCTGCCAGCGATTGCAACTCACGCGGCCCACGCAGCGGCACGCGTTCGTCGAGCCGGCCGGCGCTGATTTTCGCCGTCGCACCTTCCAGCGCCGCGAGCGGCGCGACCACCGCACGTTGCAAAAAAAACCGCGAAAATATCAACAGCCCCAACGCCAATACAAATGGCAGCGCCAACAATAACGGCACCAATTGATTCAGCTTAGCCAACTGCGAATCGAGCGCGGCTTGCTGCATGTTGACGAGCGCCTCGATACGCTTGATTGCCTCTTCGTGATTGCTGATGCCGTGCATTTCCAATTCGGTATTCAACACACGCTGCTTTTCCTTCAGCGGCATATTCACCGCGCCACGCAAGATCGATCCGCCGACATCGCGTAATGCTTGATAACTCTTGCGCAACCCGGAAATGGCGGCGCGCTCGTCGGTTCCACGCGCGGTATTTTCCAGGCGATTCAGATGCGTCTGAATTCGCTGCTCGTAGGCGTGATATTGCGCAATGGCGTCGGCATCTTGCAAAAAAATCGAATCGAACACTTCCTTCAATTGCAGATAAAGGCTGCCGCGCATTTCCTGCACTTGCTGCATCATCGAATTCAGCCGCAACGTTTCGCGCGACGACTGATGCCAAAAATACAGCGCGTAACCGCCCATGCCGCCGGCGATGGTGACCAATGCCAAAAACCCGGCTGCGTACATCAACAAGTATTGTTTCAGAGGCCGGGCTTTGGACATTCGGAAATGATCGGAGGAAATGTGCGGCTATTGTAGCGCCACCGCGGTTCTAGCGAGCCACCACGCCAGGAGGCGCGTAGATACTGGCTCTCCAAGCATGCCTTGCCGGGATGCAAGCGCGATAACCATCCTGGCGCAGTGCGTAGGTTGCGGGGCCCTGCAAGGGCGGCACAAACCCCAACGTTTCTAAATGCACATAAGTTAGTGAGCTGTGAATGAGCCCGATTTCGTCGTGGCGCTATGTTTGACTCATTTAGAACTCGAACTTATTCAGCGCTTGCCTAACGGTCACGCTTTTATGAAAACTCCAAATACCGTCGGCGAGAAAGATTCTATGACAAAAAAAAGCCCTCGGCGAACACCGAAGGCTTCATTCTAATCTAAAACCTTACTTGTGCGCTTGGAACGGATGGTCCGCTGTGCCTCTCTTAGCGGTCACTTCAGCCGCTTTCGGCTCGCCGGCGATGGCGCGCTTTAGTGCTTCTTTGGTGGCTGCATAGTTGTTGTCCTGAATCTTGCCATGGTCTTTGGCGAGCCAGTGAATAAATACGCCCACGCAAATGAAAAGATCGTCGGCTTCGTTGGCGGGGATCGAGCCGTCGGCGACGCAATCGGCGACCGCCATAGCAACAGCGCGCTGTGCAGGGCCAAACATTTGCACGGCTTGCTCGGCGCCTTTGATCGTGACTTTGTTGAACATCACGGTGTTGGGTTTGCACAGCAGGTTTGGTGCTACCACGGCCAACAATGACGTGAAGCCGTCTTTGTTGTTGGTCAAGCTGTTACAGAATGCGCTTTCGGCAGCGCTGCCGCGCGGCCCAATCAACAAGTCGATATGCGCCACTTCATTGCCATCGCCAACTAACGACTCGCCTACCATTACACGGTCGATTTTTGCCATCGTGAATCTCCTCTTTACCTTTGGTTTATGAGCGGGGGCGCTGTACCCCCGAGAAATAACGCTTTTAAGTCCGCAAGTGTAAATCGCCTAGCCTCGAACTTGCAACCCCGCTACAAATATCGTCGCGACGGTGATATCGGCGGTGGTGCCGGGGTTCAGTCCATTTGCTTTTAACTCGCTATCCCAGCTTAGTAGTGCGTCGCGAAAATCGTTTGGGTCATGCGCCGATTCAAACGCTTGCCATTGCGTCTTCGCCGTAACGGAAACGGCGTTACTTTTTTCGATGCCGAACTTTCGTGTAATCAACGTATCAGCTTGAGCCGAGAGCGTACTCAGAAAAATCGCCGTCGCTGCCCATTCTTTCGACTGCCAGCGAGCCAAGCTTTGCCGCCATATCGGCAGCGCGCGCACCCACAAATCTTCATAGCCGGTAGTATAAAGCCGGGCAATTTGATCGCGCGCGGCCGCTTCTTGCATTGCTTGATAAAGCGTCACTTCGGGCGTTTTCCCGATGTCATGCTTGGCACTTTCGCCCATGCCGCCGGGCTTCGCAAGTCGAATGGCGCGATAGGCTGAATCGGCATCGCCGATGGTCAAATCCATTAACACGGTTTTCAGTTCACTTTCCAAAGTTTGGGAATCAGCAGCACGTTGCGCCGCTTGAATTAACGGCGCCAGCAGCAACACGATGCCAAGATTGGTATTGCAATTTACTGCGCGCCGGGTCGCCTCGATCGCGCTAAAAATACGTTCGCCGATATTCAAATCCGGCGCCGTAATCGGCGCGGCGATCGCGCGTGCACTGGCAAAAAAATCTTGCGCACTCATCGCGTAGGCCGGCGAATCAACTCGAATATTGCCCGGCTTGATCGCCTGCACATCCAGCTCGCAGGCATCGACTACGATCTGTTGAAGTGCATTGCGATCCAGGATCATTTCGCGATGCGCCGATCGAGCAAATCATCGACCAGCAACTGTCCGATATTTTGCGACGTCACGCTTTGCAATCCCTTCCACGCCGGAATGCCATTCACCTCGATGACAAACGCACGGCCTTCGTGATCGCGCATCAAATCGACGCCGGAATAGTCTAAACCGAGGGCGGCAGTCGCGCGCTCGGCGAGCGCGGCCAATTCACCGTCGAGTTCGCTCGCCTCGCAGCGTGCGCCTTGCGCAACATTGTTAATCCAGCTCTTGCCATGGCGCTGCATGATTGCGACCGCGCGTCCGCCGATCACAAACACGCGCCAATCGTGCCAACCGGTCTCGCGCGCATTGATAAAGCGTTGCAAGTAAGCGACGCCTTGATAGCTCGCCATATCGGGTAACGCCATGCCGCTCGAAAGCCGTTGCAAGCCATCGCCTTGTGCGCCGAATAGCGGCTTCATCACCAATTCGTTCGCCACTGCGGTTTCTTTCGCGAGACGATCTGCTGCGACCTTCCCATCCTCCGTCACCCAGGTCGCCGGCGTCGCAATATTCGCACGATGAAGCAGGAAACTGGTCGTCGCCTTGTCGACGCTTTTTTCGATGGCACGGGCATCGTTGTAAACCGGTACATCCAACTCACGCAACGCATGCAGCAAGCTCAGGCGCAAAGTCACTTGTTCGAACGTGCCTGCCGGAATCGCGCGCACGAAGGCCGCATCGGGCAATTGGTTTTCAAAACCGGGAATGACGATGCCGTCGCGTTGCTCGAGATCAAAATAGCAGGCGGCGAGCGAGACGTACTGAGCATGTACACCACGTAATTTCGCCGCACGCTTGAGCTCGCGCCCGTGCCAACTAGGTGCGTCGGTGAAGATTGCTATGCGTGTCATTTGCGGATAATTTAACTATTGTCTTTCCCGCGTCATTGAAAAAAGACACTGGATCCCCACCTTCGCGGGGACGACAAGAATTATTGCTAACTATGAAAACGACGTATCCAGCAAATCTTCATTAACATTGCCTGCGCGAAATGTTTTTCCGCTTTTCAAAGTTGAAACGATTACTTGAGCAGGGGCGAACAACATCGGATCGATTTTGTAGAAATCGTAGTTAACTTCTTTAAAAATCTGGCCGAAGCTTTTCCCATAGTCGCGCGATGACGAGGACGGCAATTGCTGCGCCAGTTGCTCTGCTTCGTCATCACCGCAATCGACAAAAAGCTGTACTCGGCCGCCGAATAAAATCGCATCGTTGCTGCGGCCCATGCTGGTCAAAAAATCCATGGCGGGCGACGGTAGCGGCGCGGTGCCGACGCCATCGACGATTTGTTCAAGGGGGAAGCCGAGCGCGTGAACTTTATGCAACGCCACTTCAAGCACACGCGCAACAATTTGCACCATGCCGGCCAAACTCTGCGTTGGGGTCAGAATAATCGTCAACTGATTCGCTGCGATATTGCAATCGTCGATAATCTTTTCAATCAACGCTGGCGGCGGCACTTGCGCGACTTCAAGCACAAGCACGGTAGAGGCTGCGCTATCGCGATAATTCAGTTTCTCGAATAATTTTTCTTTTTGCGCGAGCGCCCGCGCCGGGCCGGAGCCGAGCGCGCGAAACGCGCCCTCGCGCTCACCATGACTCAAACTCCATCCGGCGTATTGGCTGCCGAGGCACGCCAATACCGGGTTTGCCGCATGGACATGGAGCGATAACGGCCATTTTCCCGCGCCCATCGTCAGGGCAATATGGCCTAGTCCGCCCATGCAAATTTCGGCAATGCGACGGCCCGCCTCCAGCCCACCTTGCGCGTTAATTCCGCCATCGATGATGGTTGTGCCATTTGCTAATATCGTTTGCGACAATCGCAGCGCACCGACGTCGCGCTTGAGATTTTCTATTAGCGGCTGCACAAGTAAATTGATACTGGGCCAAGCGGGTTTCGTTTGCATTATTGTTAAGCGGCTTGTTGTTGAATGAAGTTCAAACATTGTTCGCGGCGCGCGTGAATCAACGATTTTATTTTTTCATGATCATCGCCTTCAGCGTGCACCATGCACAACGGCATGCGCGCTTGGAACAGGCTACCCGGTTCGGGAATATCGCTGCACCACACGGGCCATTGTACGTCACGGCGTAATTGCAATGGCTGCAGTGTATAAACCACGGCGTGCGCGCGTATGGTTTTCCGCTGGAAAAGCGCGTCGGGCAATTCGTCATCGCTTGCTTCAAGATGCCAATGAAATAGCCCTTCTGAACAATCAGCGTCGTATAAATCTAACGTCCCCGACGGCCGTGGATTGACTTCGATCACACAGTAGTCAGCACCGTCGACAATAAAATCCATGCCGTTTAAACCGGCCAATCCGGTCTCGCGGACTATCGCATCGAGATCGCGCTGAATGCGTTCGATGATTTTCCGGGGCAACGAAACATGATTGATCGCGCCAAGATAACAATAGGGCCAATCACCCAGCGCAATATTCCAAGGTTCGTTGAAACCGACGATTAGCGCGCGCCGGCGATTGGCGAGAAACGATACCGAATAGTTTTTGCCTTCGGCGTAGCGCTGATAATAAGTATTAGGCATTGCCGTCATGTGTTGCTCCGCTGCGATGACATGGGCGCCGCCGCTGCCACCGATTGTTTTCGCGAGCCAACCGGCGGTTTGTAGCGGGCGCGTCAATGAAATTTCCGGATAGGGAATCGCCAAACTTTTCAGCAGCGAAAAAAATTGCAGGGGATCTTTGGTCGCCCTTATAGTGTCAATTGTATTGCCGTACAAACGTCGGCCTTGCACCAATTCTGCCAGTAAATCCGTATCGTTTTCAAAACCCGATCCGTACACGACATCAGGATAGGCATCGCCAGGAGCCAATACCGAAGCGGC
>JANOGO010000282.1:0-3961 GCA_031406045.1 Pseudomonadota bacterium | reverse complement strand
GCGGTTTGGTCTCGTCAAACATTCGATGGTCGGACCTGAATGCGGGAGAGATCGGAACCGGACAGCGTCTGATCCGCAGGCTAAGTGTCGGCTCGCACTTCATCATCGTCAAGTACACGGGAATCTGTGGCGGTACTGCGGACCAACAGCGCCTCATCGAAGTGACCCCGGCCGTGGCTGATGCCCCGCCTAACATGCATATCACCACGCCGAGCAGGAACGATATCGTGATCCGAGTCGACCCCGGGTCCGGGGAGGCATGTCTTCGGGTGGCTGGGTTTGGGTTCGACGAAGAGGACCAGGACTTCGCGACGATCGATTTCTGGGAGACTAATCGTAGTGACCTGCAGCTTAAGGCGCTCTCCTTCGATCAAAATACGACCGTCTGTCTCAAGAAAGTTACAAGCGACGCCTCCACCGTGAATCAAAACCGGCTCAGAGGCAGAGACAAAAAGGGAAACCTCGGTTTCTCCGCGCCGCTAAAAGTGACTGTACTTCCGACCGTGAATTGACGCGGTCGATATACCGAATGAAAGTCGTCGGCGATGGCGCTCACCACCGGTTATGGCCGGCGCTGAATGCGACGGCCTGTGAAAACAATTAGATTTTAGAAACACTGCGGGGTGGGCGTTTGGTAATGAGTGCTTAAACAATCAAACCATGTCGGCTTAAAGCGCTTTAGCCGACGAGTGCACCGCACAAGGCAATTTACAGTTTGGGCCAACTTAGACCATACAAGAAACTCTGACCAAAAACTTTTAAAAATATGCGCTTCAAGAGCTTATCTCATGGGAGCAGTGTCGCTAGTTTCTCAGTCAATTTCTTCGCCAGTTTCTGATAGCCTGATTTGGTCGGATGAATCTCATTGAGCCAATCGTTGCTGCGGCCGACCGAGCCAAGGTCGGCGCGGATAATGGTGCCTTGAGTATCGACGACGTGAAAGTTGGCAAGTTGTTTCGCGCCGGGTGTGGCTAGTTCGACAATGGTGTCGCGTAGTTTTACCAGCAAATAATCGGCAAGCGTCAGCCAATCGGATTCGGGAATCTTCGCACGTTGCAACGCCGGGAAAAGCCACGGGCCGAGCGTGATGGGGCCGAGGGTGGCGGGGGAATTCGTCGGCGTTACCAGATCATAGGTATGAACCATAATCGGCGCACCGGCGCAGGAACTCTTCGGCGCGTCGCGCAATGCGACGATGCGTTGGAAGCCTTCCTGTATGTAATCCATCAATATCTTGAGCTTTTTTTGGTCGACATAATCTGCCGGGCCGCTGACTGCGCCGCGCTCAGCTTCCGGAATGATGATGCTGTCTTCGGTCGTTTTGCCGCTGGCGTAATCGATCAGATCATTACCGCCGGCGCTCAATAAAATCGCGTCCCATTTGTAGCCGTGCAATTTGTCCATCGCAAAACGCAAGTCGGAGTTGTTGCAAATATCCGCCATGGATTTCAGCGTATCGCCAGGTTTGGCGAGCGTTACCACGACATTGGTGGTTGGGAATTCCAGCGAGAACAATAAATTCCACGGCGGCACGCCGCCGATGGTGAACCACGAATCGCCCTCTGCTAACACTTTGTGGCGATGAAAAATATGATTGGGATTGGTTTCCGGGCGGCTTAACTCGATATCCATCCAGCGCAAAATATTGCTACGGGCCATACCATCTCTCCTAAATATTGATCCACCACATAACTATTCGCCAAATCTTACGTAAAGTCCATATGTCGAAAGATATAGGACTATGCTCAATGCTGTAGTATTAGCCTGAGAGCCAATACTGGCGCGGCTCCCAGGCCATCGACCAAGCATTGAGGCGGGCGCACACGTACGCGGTTTCCCCGGATTGCGGCATCGGAGTAAAATTCCAACGAGGAGGAAATCCCATGGCAATCAGCGGTATGAATCACTTCACCGTGTTGACCCACGATTTGGAAGCGACGCGGCAATTTTACATCGGCATTCTCGGTTTGAAAGACGGCTATCGGCCTGACTTGGGATTTCCCGGCGCGTGGCTTTACGTTGGCGATCGCGCGGTGTTGCACGTTATCGCCGGGCGGCCGTTGCCCGATCCGCCCGCCGGCGTGTTGGATCACATGGCCTTCAGCGCCAACAATTTACCTTCCACCGTCGCGACGTTGAAAGAACGCGGCATCGAGCATGTATTGCGCAAACAAAACGATTCCGGCACGTGGCAATTATTTTGTTACGATCCAAGCGGCGCGCGGGTGGAATTAGATTTCCCGGCGAGCGAACCGGCCCCGGCCGCGTAAGCCAATCCGACCGTGAATCTCACGCCGCAAGCCATTTTGCCGGAAGACGCCGCGCAAGCGACGCTGATCGGCCGCGCGCAAATTCCCGGCAATCCCACTGGGCCGAGCCCCGCGCTGGTCGATCCCGAATATGTTTACGACCTGTCGGGCATCGCCGCGACTTGCTCGGAGTTGCTCAGCCGCGCCGATGTGTTGGAGGCCGTGAGAGGCGCGCAAAGAAAACCGATCGGTAAGCTCGCTGATGTGTTGACCAATAGCGATGCTGCACAGCGCAACCCGAATCGCCCGTATTTTTTAGCGCCCTGCGATTTACAAACGGTGAAAGCCTGCGGCGTGACCTTCGTTTCCAGCATGTTGGAGCGCGTAATCGAAGAGCAAGCTAAGGGCGATCTCAAGCTCGCGGAAACCATTCGCAAAAGTTTGGGCGAGGAAATCGGTGCGAGTATTTCCAGCGTAAAGCCTGGCTCGCCGGAAGCGCTGCGCGTCAAAGAATCGTTGGTCAAGCGCAACCTGTGGTCGCAATATTTGGAAGTGGGCATCGGCCCCGATGCGGAAGTGTTTACCAAGGCGCAACCGATGTCCGCCGTCGGCCTCGGTGCCGAAATCGGCATTCATCCGGCGTCCCATTGGAATAACCCCGAGCCGGAATTGGTAATGGTGGTGAATCCTCGCGGCGACATTATCGGCGCCGCGCTCGGCAACGATGTAAACCTGCGCGACTTCGAAGGCCGCAGCGCCTTGCTGCTCGGGCGCGGCAAAGACAACAACGGCTCGTGCGCGATCGGGCCGTTCATTCGTTTGTTCGATAAGCATTTCAGTTTGAACGATGCGCGCGAAACCAAGATCGAAATCGAAGTGACCGGCAACGATGGATTCAAAATGAGTGGCGTCAGCGATCTCAAAAAAATCAGCCGCGACATCGCCGATCTCGTCGGTCAAACAATCAATCCGCATCACCAATATCCCGACGGGCTGATGCTATTTCTCGGCACTATGTTCGCGCCGATTCAAGATCGCGGCGCGGCGGGGCAGGGCTTCACTCACAAGCTCGGCGACATGGTGACGATACGCGCGTCGCGTTTGGGCACGTTGGTCAATCGCGTCAATCACACCGACAAAATTCCGCCGTGGAATTTTGGCAGTCAGGCACTGTTCAGAAATCTAGCGGAACGCGGATTATTGGCCGCTCATCACTAGGGCTTCACCAATCGGTTCACTGCGAAACTAAATACCGAAATAAATAACGCGAGCAATACCCCGGTGCCCAGATCGGCGATGCGAAAACCCGGCACGAGCCATTGCACTAAAAACAAAATGCCGGTGTTGATCGCGATGATGAACAAGCCCAAAGTCAGCACCGTGATCGGCAAGGTCAAGATCACAATTAGCGGTTTGATGATCGCGTTGACCAAGCCGAGTAACAACCCGGAGATGATCAGCGTTTCCACGGAATTGAACGTCACGCCACGAAAGAGGTAACTCGCGACCCACAGCGGCACCGTGGTCAGCGCCCAGCGCAACAAGAAACTGCTGATGAAATTCATAGCGTCCTGGATTGATTGAGTCGAAGAACAGCATAAGCGTCCGCGAAACCTCGCGCAAGTGTTATGCCGCCATGGAAACGCGGGCGCAGCCCAACGAAGCAAACTCGTATTTTGCAGCCGTCGAAAAGCGAGATTGCTTCGTTGGGC
>JANOGO010000277.1:0-8412 GCA_031406045.1 Pseudomonadota bacterium | reverse complement strand
TTTTCTTTCAAAAAACGCGACGTGCCCATAATGGTTCCGGTCGTTCCCATCGTCGCGACGAAATGCGTGATGGTTCCATTCGTGTCGCGCCAAATTTCCGGACCTGTTCCTTCATAGTGGGAAAGCGGATTATCGGGATTGGCGAACTGATCCAGGATCACGCCCTTGCCTTCGGCTTGCATTTTTTCGGCGACATCGCGCGCCATTTCCATACCGCCGGTTTTCGACACTAGCACCAACTCAGCGCCGAACGCGCGCATGGTCTGGCGCCGCTCCAGGCTTTGATTTTCCGGCATGATCAAAATCATCCGGTAACCGCGCATCGCCGCGGCCATCGCCAGCGCAATGCCGGTGTTGCCGCTGGTCGCTTCGATCAACGTATCGCCCGGCTTGATGGTGCCGCGCTTTTCCGCATGAACAATCATCGACAGCGCCGGGCGATCTTTTACCGAGCCCGCAGGATTATTGCCTTCTAATTTAGCCAGAAGCACATTGCTGGTTTCGCCTGGAATGCGCTGCAAGCGCACCAGCGGCGTTTCGCCAACGAAATCGTCGAGAGTTTTGTACATGTGGCGCGTGGGAAATTGTGAACCGGAATTATCGCACAACAGGCATCAACGAAAAGCAATAAGGGCTGGGAGCCAATATTGGTGCGGCTCTCCAGCATGGCACGATGGACTGCCAATACTGGAGCGCCTCGTGGCGATGCTTATTCTTTGTCTTTTTCTTTGTCTTTCTTTTTCTTTTCCGGCTTGACGGTTTTTTCGTCTGCCGGCGCAGCAGCGGCGGCTGAAGCAGGCGCTGACTCGTCCGTTTTCTTTGGCTTGCTCATTTTCTTTTCAGGTTTGTCGCTCGCCGTTGGCACACCCAACGCCCTCCCGTCGATGGTCACGTCGCCGCCCATTTTGGCGATGATGCCTTTGCCCACGCCCTTTACTTTGTCCAAATCGTCAGCGGATTTGAATGGTCCGTTTTTATTGCGATAGTCGATGATCGCTTTCGCTTTGACTTCACCGATCCCCTTTAGGGCTTCGAGCTCGGCTTGCGTCGCCTTATTCAAATCGACGGCGAAACTTGCAGTACACATAACCATCAGCGCAACAAATATAGAAAGAAGTTTTTTCATCTTCACTCCCAAAATTGGAAATTTGATCGACAACATCGCATCAACGCAGCGCGACGAATGAACTTAGACAGCGAAACTGACTCTACGCCCCGCGATGCGATTAGGCAATCGATTTTTCCTCGTTCAATTTGCTTACATAGCGCTCGACGCCTTGCTCAACGGTGAGGAACGCTTTGTCGTAGCCTGCTTTGCGCAGCGCGCTGTTATCGGCTTGCGTGAAACTCTGATATTTGCCGCGCAGTGCTTCGGGAAATTCGATGTACTCAATGAATCCCTGCGCACGTAAATCGGCTAAGGATAGCGCCGGCTGGCCTTGCTGAGCGCGACAGGTGTTGACCGTGGCCACAGCGACGTCGTTGAATGTTTGGCACGCGCCGGTGCCGACGTTGTAGATGCCCGAGCGCTCAGGATGATCTTGAAAAAATAAATTGACGTTGACAACATCGTCGACGGAAATGAAATCGCGTTTTTGTTCGCCGTCGGCGTAGCCTTCCGCACCTTCGAATAATCTAACTTTTTTCTCCTTCTGAAATTGATTGAAAAAGTGAAAGGCGACCGACGCCATGCGCTGTTTGTGCGCCTCACGCGGGCCGTAGACATTGAAGTAGCGCAGCCCGACAACTTGCGAACGAAACTCGCGCGCGCGGCTGCGCACATGCT
Source organism: Pseudomonadota bacterium (assembly GCA_031406045.1). Classification (GTDB taxonomy): domain Bacteria; phylum Pseudomonadota; class Gammaproteobacteria; order Burkholderiales; family JALYOK01; genus JALYOK01. The sequence goes on along the minus strand of JANOGO010000277.1, from coordinate 6,626 downwards.
GATCGAACAGCAATTTTGAATAACCGTAAACGTTCAGTGGCGCCTCGAACTCGGGGCTCTCTTTGAATACTTTTCCGGCGCCATACACGGCGGCTGACGATGCATAAATGAAAGGAATCGATTGCTCCTGGCAAAAATCCAGTAGCTCAACGGAATAGCGATAATTATTTTGCATCATGTAGCGGCCATCGGTCTCCATCGTATCGGAGCACGCGCCCTGATGAAAAATCAAATCAATATCACCGACGAACTGATGATCGGCGATCATTTGAATAAATTCTTCTTTATCGAAATAATCGGCGATTTGGCAATCGACCAGATTCTTAAATTTATCGGCACGGCTGAGATTATCGACCGCGATGATATTGGTCTTGCCGCGCGCATTTAGCGCCTTAACCAAATTGGCGCCGATAAATCCGGCAGCGCCCGTGACTACGATATACATCAAGAAATCCCCTCTAATTCGCCACGTTCAACCACCGCTGTGCCAAGCTTGCCGACAACGATACCCGCGGCGCGATTGGCCAGCCGCACGGCATCGACCCAAGTTGAGCCACTCGCCAACATCGCGGCCAGCGATGCGATGACCGTATCGCCTGCGCCACTGACATCGAATACCTCGCGCGCCTGTGCCGGCACATGGAACACCTCGCCTTGCTGGTACAGGGTCATACCTTCCTCGGAGCGAGTCACCAGTAACGCCTTTAAATTAAGCGAAGCCCGCAGCGCCTCGGCTTTGGCCGACATCTCTTCTTCGGATTTCCAACTGCCGACCACGGCTTTAAACTCGGATTTGTTCGGCGTCAACAACGTGGCGTTTTTGTAGCGCTCGAAATCGCTGCCTTTCGGATCGACCAGGACCGGTTTGTTTGCCTTGTTGCACAACCTAATCATGCGCTCAATGTGCGCAAGGCTGCCTTTGCCGTAATCCGACAAAATAACAACGTCTGTAGTGCCGACCAGCGCAGAAAAATCTTCCAGCTTCGAGAGCAATACATCGTGGCTCGGCAGCGTTTCAAAATCAATCCGCAACAGTTGTTGCTGGCGCCCGATCACGCGCAATTTAACCGTGGTCTGCAGTGCAGCGTCGTGATGCAGTATGGTTTTGACATTCGATTTGCGCAGAATATCTTCCAGCTGTTTTCCCGCCTCGTCCAAACCGACCACGGCGAGCATGGTCGCCTGCGCACCGAGCGCGGCGACACCGCGCGCGACATTTGCGGCGCCGCCGGGACGTTCTTCGGTATTCTGAATATGTACGATCGGCACCGGCGCTTCCGGCGAGATACGCGTCACTTCGCCGAACCAATAGCGATCGAGCATGACATCGCCGACCACCAGCACCCGAGCGTTATCGAATTCTGGAATACGCATCAAAGTTTACGCCCGATCGGGTAGTACTCGATGCCTTCGCTTTTCACCAGCGCGGGATCGTACAAATTTCTGCCATCGAAAATCACTGCATTCTTCAGTTGGTTTTTTATGCTACTGAAATCCGGGCTGCGAAAAACTTTCCACTCAGTAACGATGACTAGCGCATCGGCGCCATCCAAGGCCGCCGTCGGCGTTCCGGCAAACCGAATACGCGAATCTGTGCCGTAAATGCGTTCCGCTTCTTCCATCGCGACCGGATCATACGCCGCAACAGTGGCGCCTTTCTTCCATAGGCCTTCGATCAGCACGCGGCTCGGCGCCTCGCGCATGTCGTCGGTATTGGGTTTAAACGCGAGACCCCACAGTGCAAAATGCCGCCCCTTCAGATCATCGTTAAAGCGCTTGGATATCTTGTTCAGCAAGACTTCTTTTTGCAATTCGTTGACGCGCTCGACGGCTTGAAGAATATGTAATTCTTGGCCGTTGTCGCGGCCGGTGCGCTGCAGCGCCTGCACGTCTTTTGGAAAACACGAGCCGCCATAACCGCAACCGGGATACAGAAAATCGTAACCGATGCGCGGATCGGAGCCAATGCCACGACGCACGTTCTCGATATCGGCGCCTAATCTTTCGGCCAGCAGGGCAAGTTCGTTCATGAAAAGAAATGCGCGTCGCCAGCATCGCGTTCGCGGCGTATTTCGTCAGTTCCGCCGAGCGCACGTCCATGAACATAATGCGTTCGTGATTGCGTTGAAACGGCGCGTACAACGCGCGCATCGCTTTGATCGCTTGCTCGTCTTCGGTACCGATAATGATTCGATCGGGCTTCATGAAATCTTCCAGTGCCGCGCCCTCTTTTAAAAATTCGGGATTTGACACGACGCTAAACGAAATATTTGCCTGGCGTTTCTGAAGTTCCTCCGCGATCGCGCTGCGAACGAGGTCGGCGGTACCAACCGGAACGGTGGATTTATCGACAACGATTTTGGCGTCGGTCATATGGCGACCGATCGCCCGCGCCGCTTCCGTGACATACTTTAAATCGGCGGAACCATCTTCATCCGGCGGTGTTCCCACCGCGATAAATTGAATTTGGCCGAACGCGGTCGCGGCAACTACATCCGTCGTGAATTTCAGTCGACCGGCCTTGACGTTTCGCCGCACCATATCTTCAAGACCCGGTTCAAAAATAGGAATGACCCCATTGATCAGCGCATCGATTTTGCACTGATCGATATCCAGACACATAACATCGTTGCCGACATCGGCCAAACACGTGCCACTGACTAGACCGACGTAGCCGGTACCGATGACGGTAATTTTCATGATTGTTCTTTCTCGCGAGTCATTCGATAAATCTCTTCCAATGCGGCGCGCGGATCAATCGCCGCGGTAATCGGGCGCCCGATCACTAAGTAGCTTGCGCCGGCGCGCAGCGCGTCCTGCGGGGTTACGATGCGAATCTGATCGTCCTTGCTGGCGCTGGGCAACCGAATCCCCGGTGTGACAAGCAAGAATTCGGAGCCAATTTCTCGCCGTAGTGCGACCGCCTCTAACGCCGAACACACAACGCCATCCAACCCACATTCCGCGCTGAGTTTAGCGAGGCGCAATACTTGATCGTCAAGCTTGCCGGGCACGCCGATCTCATTGAGTTCAGTTTCCTGCAGGCTGGTCAGCACGGTGACGCCGATCAATTTTGGTTTCGATAGTGAATTATCGATTGCACTACGCGCTGCTTGCATCATCGCGCGCCCGCCGGACGCGTGCACGTTGACCATCCACACACCGAGCCGGGCCGCGGCTTTACAGGCTTCCGCGACGGAGTTCGGAATGTCATGAAACTTAAGATCCAAGAATACGGAAAATCCGCGGTTCTGAAAATTCTCGACCAACTGTGGGCCGGCGGCAACAAACGATTCTTTTCCAATTTTCACTCGACACAAGGTCGGATCGAGTGCATTCGCAAGAGCACGCGCAGCGTCTGCGTCGGGTTTATCGATTGCGACAATAATTTTTGGATCTAGCACTGGTCTATCATCCGCGCTGTATTTCGAGCTCGGCATTGCGCCGCGGCGGGTAGGTTTCCCAACCGCCGCATGCCGGGCAATGCCAGTAAAACTGCTTGGCCTTAAAGCCACAGGTTTCGCATTGGTAAATCGCGAGCCGGCTCGAATAATTCTGTACCAAATTCTTTATTAACTGCAAGTCAGCGCGTTTTTCCGGCGGTGAGTCGATTTCCTGCGCTTCGAGGAATTTATCGAGCCCCAACAAACTCGGATTGCGACGAAGGTCATCGCGAACCAACCGATAGGCGGTCTCGACGCCTTCGGTCTCGAGCGTGGCTTGGAATGCGGCGTTGAGTAAATCCAGCGCCGGGTAGCGTTCCTGAAATCCGCGCAACAAATTTAACCCCTCGCCGGTTTTAGCGAGCGCGCGATAACTCTCCAGCAGTTTATCGGCAACCAAAAATAGATAGGCGGGATTTTGCCCTTCAATCCGTTTCCAAATTTCAATCGCTTGCCCATGATTGCCCTCGCGCGCTGCCCATTCGCCGAGCACCAAATTGGCTCGGACGCATTTGCGATTGGCATTGAGCGCTTGCTCAAGAAATTCTTTCGCTTGATCGGGTCGCGAATGAGCGCGCTCAAACGCCGCCAGCTCGCAATAATAATTAGCGATTTCTTTTTGGTAACTATCGGTGGAGAGTTTTTCCAGTTCCTGCGCAATGCCGATCGCTTTAAACCAATCTTTTTCCACCACGTAGATATGAAGCAGCGATTGCAATGCCGATTCTTGATAGTGCGATTTTCGTAAATCGGAAAAAATTTCTTCAGCGCGGTCGAGTAACCCGCCTTTCAGATAATCTTGTGCCAGCTCGTTCAGCGCTTGAGTTTTTTGTTCATTGCTTAAGTCGACGCGATTCACCAAATTTTGATGCATGCGGATGGCGCGTTCGATTTCTCCGCGGCGGCGAAATAGGCTGCCCAATGCAAAGTGTAGTTCGACCGTTTGCTGGTCGGCGCGCGCCACTTCGATAAAAGCCTCGATGGCTTTATCAGGCTGTTCATTCAGTAAAAAATTGAGGCCTTTGAAATACGAGGCCGGCAAGGTGCGCGATTCGGTAAGCAGATATTTCAAATCGATCCGCGCCGCGAGCCAACCGAGGCCAAAAAAAAGCGGGAATCCGAGCAACCACCAAGACTGAAATTCCATGCGCGCGAAAAAAGTTTATTAGGACTTAGGGAAGCTCTGAAGAAGTTCGAGTTCTAAATGAGACATGGCGCGAACAAAAAACATCGACGCAGCATATTCGATATATGTAAGGAGATATTTTTTGTGAGCAACGCAGGATCATGACGAAATCGGATTTATTCAGAGCTTCCCTAGATCGATTAGCCGGGCGGCATCATCACAACCGGTTCGGCTTCGGTTTGGGATTTTTGCGTTGACCTAATCTGTTCTTGCAGCTTAATGTCACGTTTGAGCTGTTGGATTTGCCGACGTTGCCGATACAAAGGTCCGGTTAGCGCCAGTAATCCGACAATCACACCCAGAACCAAAAACACGAACAGCACCAATACCAACGGAGCGGTGCGCTCATAGGTCAAAAAACGGACATTGATCAAACCAGAATTACCAATGGCGAACACCAATAAAATGGCGAACACCACAAACATGACTACGATCCTGATTAGACGAAGTAAGAATCCCATGGATTACGATTGGTGAATGTTCAAGCCAAGTATATCAACTAATGACACGTAGGCACTTTGACTTTGCAACAATAAAAAACGGCGCGTCTATCAAACGCGCCGCTTTTACTATTACTCACAATCTTAAATTGGTTTGATTTCGTCAAGCGAATCGACACGGTCGCGCAGTTCTTTGCCGGCTTTGAAGTGAGGAACATATTTTTCCGGGACTTGCACTTTGTCGCCGGTTTTCGGATTGCGCCCGGTGCGAGGCGGGCGATAGTTCAAACCAAAACTGCCGAAGCCGCGAATCTCAATGCGATCGCCCTGGGCCAAACTAATGGCCATGGCATCCAGAACCGTCTTAACCGCTAGTTCCGCGTCTTTCGCGACTAACTGTGTAAACCGACCTGCCAACAAATTGATAAGCTCAGATTTGGTCATCGCTATTCCCTTATTCTTGTTCGCTACCCTTATTTTCCAACTTGGCTTTAAGCAGCGCGCCGAGGTTGGTCGTCCCTGCATTGTTCGGGCTTTCCGCCGCGAACTTTTGAACTGCCGCATTTTCTTCAGCCGTATCTTTCGCTTTCACGGAAAGATTAATGCTGCGATTTTTACGATCGATATTCACGATCACCGCTTCGACTTCATCGCCCTCTTTCAAACGCGTGCGGATGTCTTCAACTTTGTCGCGGGAAATTTCCGACGCGCGTAAATAGCCTTCAACATCGGGCTCAATCTGGATCATTGCACCCTTCGGATCGATTGTTTTTACAATGCCTTTAACGATATGGCCTTTGTCATGATTAGTGACAAATACGCTAAACGGATCGCCGCTCATTTGCTTGATGCCAAGGGAAATACGCTCGCGTTCGACATCGATTGCCAACACTACGGCTTCCACTTCGTCGCCCTTCTTGTAGCTGCGCACGGCTTCTTCGCCAGTCTGCGTCCATGAAAGATCGGACAGGTGCACCAGGCCATCGATACCGCCGTTCAAGCCGATGAATACGCCAAAATCGGTAATCGATTTGATTTGACCGGCAACGCGATCGCCCTTCTTGGAATTCGCATAGAAATCTTCCCACGGATTCGGTTGGCATTGCTTCATGCCGAGCGAAATACGGCGGCGCTCTTCGTCGATTTCCAAAATCATCACTTCGACTTCGTCGCCCAGTTGCACAACTTTGGAAGGATGAACGTTTTTGTTGGTCCAATCCATTTCGGAAACGTGCACCAAACCTTCGATGCCTTGCTCGATTTCAACGAATGCGCCATAGTCGGTAAGATTAGTGACTTTGCCGAACAAGCGCGTACCCTGCGGATAACGCCGACCCAAGCCCACCCACGGGTCTTCGCCGAGCTGCTTGAGACCCAAGGAAACGCGATTCTTTTCTTGATCGAACTTGAGCACCTTGGCTTCGTCTTCGTCGCCATCCGTCAATACTTCCGACGGAGGTTTAACACGACGCCAAGCCAGATCGGTAATGTGCAACAAACCATCAATACCACCGAGGTCGACGAACGCGCCGTAGTCGGTGATGTTTTTAACGATAC
>JANOGO010000276.1:0-5853 GCA_031406045.1 Pseudomonadota bacterium | reverse complement strand
GGTAAATAGCGCAACGAGTAACTCCGTGCAGTATTTGATCGACCGGCTTTGTACGCCGAACGGACCTGGCGGATCCAATGCGTGCTCGCGAACTATGATCGCATCCGACGTGGGCAACGACAAAGGTGAAACTAACCCTCCAAATTTAGCGTTGCAGCACTTTCGCACCGTTGCCCGGGTGAGCGACCCGAAAGGCAACGCCACTTATTTCGAGTTCAAGAACGATTAGTTTTAAAAATATTTTCTAGGAGTTAAAAATGAATATTCAAGCGCTGCCAAACCCCTCGATTGTCCTAAAAATTATGCTTGGGCTATCTATGTTTCTGGCCAGTATGGCCGCACGGTCGGTTGATTTAACCAATAATCCGATGACCACATCGACCGCCACCGCGGTAAAGCCTAACATCATGTTCGTTCTGGATGACTCGGGTAGCATGGGCTGGGATTTCATGCCGGATTACGTCAGCACCGAAAGCAATTTCACGACCGGCCTGTGCAAACAAAATAGCACAACGGGCTGGGGCAACGGATGCGTACCTGCTGATCCACCTTATTTTTCCGCCGGATTCAATGGCATGTTCTACAACCCGACGATCAATTATGTTCCACCGGTAAATGCGGACGGCACATCGAAAACCAACCTATCCATTACCGCCGCTAAATCGGATCCATTCCTAAATCCGAGTAACACGGACAATTTACAAACCAGCTTTCGCGACGTGCTGTGGTGTACCAAAACCAGTCCAACCGCGACCGAGCGAGGCGATTCGGCCGTATGTCGCGCACCGGTCAACGCTGCAGGGTTATATGCCTATCCAAACAACACCTATAAAGAACGCGTGGACATTACCGGCGGTCCGTACTACTACAATTTGACCGGCGGTCAGTGGTGCACTACGTGGGGTTTCACAGCATGCCAAGCGAACTGGTCGCCGACCTACAATCGCCCGAAATATGGCACGTTTAGTCGTTTCAACATTACCAGTTCTAACTGTTCGCCGAAATGTCCCAGTGGACGCACCTACGCTGACGAATTAACCAACTTCGCGAATTGGTATGGGTACTACGGAACACGCATGGACATGATGAAATCAGCCGCGGGCCGGGCCTTCGCCGGCCTTGACGAAAACTATCGCGTCGGATTCATGACCATCCATACCACCGGTACTGGTTCTAAGTTTCTCAATATTAAGAATTTCGAGGCCAGTCAGAAAACTAGCTGGTACGACCTATTCTATGGAATCATACCAAACAGCGGCACGCCCCTACGCTCGGCGCTGTCGTTGGCGGGAAAGATGTATGCCGGCAAAGCACTGAACGTCAAATCAGGCGTAAACATCGATCCGGTTCAATACTCCTGCCAAAAGAACTTTACCATCCTCTCGACAGACGGATTGTGGAACGGCGACGCTGGGAGCACGCTCGATGGCTCGGCGATAGGCAATATAGATGCGAATGCATCCAAGACGCCGCGGCCCAAGTTAGATGCGCTGAATGGCTCGGACACCTTGGCAGACACCGCATGGTACTACTACGACACGGATTTACGCACCCCCGCTCTGGGGAATTGTACGAGCACGATCCCAGGCGTCGATCTGTGCGTAAACAACGTTCCGCCATCGAAAAAGGATCCCAGCTCGAAGCAACATCAAACCCTATTTACCGTCGGCTTGGGCGTAAACGGCGTGTTGGACTACCGGACCGACTATGAAACCGCGACAACCGGCGATTTTGTCGGCCTAAAAACGGGCATCAAGAACTGGCCAGTGCCCGCCCAGAACAATCCGACGACGATCGATGACCTGTGGCATGCGGCAGTAAACGCCGGCGGCACCTACTATAGCGCGAAGAACCCCCAGGCGTTGGTCGACGGGCTTGGCGATGCGCTTAGGGAAGTCGGCAGCAGATTCGGCGCGGCGGCAGCGGCATCGACCAGCAATCCCCAAGTCACGACCCTGGATAACTTCGTGTTTAGCGCAACCTATCGAACAGGGTATTGGGACAGCACCTTGACCCGCACGCGCATCGATCCACTATCAGGGCAGATCAGCGATATGGTCGAATGGGAAGCTGGCTCGCTATTGAATGCTAAAGACCCTAACACACGGAAGATATACATGTTCAGCAGTGCTGCCGCCGACGCTGCGACTAAACTAAAAGAGTTTCGATGGGCCAATATTAGCGCCAGCCCCGAAGCGGCGCTCTTGAATGTCAATGCGTGGAGTGATCCCGTTACCAAGTTATCACAATGGGCCACCCTGAGCGCTGCCGGACAAACCGCCGCGAAGTCGCCCGATGCACTCGTGAATTATCTTCGTGGCGACACCACGCTTGAGGACGACACCGGGAGTCCCGACAAACCATTTCGAGGTCGCGAAAATATACTCGGGGATATCGTGAATGCTGAAACGCGTTTCCTTGGCAAATCAGACTTTACTTACGATGATGCTGGCCACATAGCGTTTGTGGAAGCGACGAAGACCCGCGGGCGGGTACTCTTCGCAGCGGCGAACGATGGCATGTTGCACGCATTTAACGCAGACTCAGGACAGGAACTTTGGGCTTATATGCCGACGCCGGTGTTGCCGAATTTACATAAACTCGCCGATAAAAACTATCTCCATGAATTTTATGCCGATGCTACCCCGGCGGTTGGGGACTTTTTTGACGGTACCAATTGGCGAACGATTTTAGTCGCGGGACTAAACAAAGGCGGCAAAGGCTACTATGCGCTGGATGTCACCAATCCTTTGGCCCCAAAGGCATTGTGGGAGGTTTGCCAAAGCGGTTGCTCGCAAACCCTTGCTAATCTGGGTTATACCTATGGCAATCCGGTCATTACAAAGTTAGGCGGACAGTGGAAGGTATTGGTGACATCCGGCTATAACAATACCGATGGTCTGGGTTATCTTTGGGCATTAAATCCGGTCACGGGTGTGCCTAGTTTGACCATGACGACCAGTTGCACCGGACCGAATTGCGGCCTGGCGAAAATTGCGCCCTGGCTCGAAAGTTATAAGAATAACTCGGCACTGCGTGTCTATGGCGGGGATCTCAACGGTAATCTATGGCGTTTCGATGTAAATGGTGGCGGCACGGCGGCGTTCAAACTGGCGCAGTTTGGCGCCCCGCCCGGCTTAATTCAGTCCATAACGACTAAGCCTTCGCTCGCCCAAGTCCCGCACAATGGTGTGTTGTACGATGTCGTTTTCGTCGGCACCGGGCGTTTCATTGGGATTAGCGATAAAGCGGATACGGGCATTAACTCGTTTTACGCCGTTGTCGACGATCATTCGAATACCTCGCGAGGTATAGTCAGAACCAACGACTCGCTTGTCAAACAGGATCTGACCGCGGGCGAATCCAGGGATGGGCGGGCTGTGTACACCAACAGCAACAAGACTGTTGACTGGACCACAAAAAGCGGTTGGTATATCGATTTACCGAACACGGGCGAGCGCAGCTTTACCGACCCCGCCATTGCCCTGGGGACGATCACCTTTACCACCAACATTCCTAAGACGGGCGATCCTTGCTCCGGCGGCGGCGTAAGCTGGCTTTACGAATTAGATTGGAGAACCGGCGGCTCGGTACTAACGGCTGAAACAACGAGCGATGGAAAAAAGATAGCGGGATCTTTTTTCGCCAATGAGTATGCGACGCGCGGTGTGGTCGTGCAATTACTGGACGGTAAATTGATATCGCTGGTGCAATTGAACAACGGTAAGAAGGTCTCGGATGTTACCCCCGTTAAGGAGACTGTTGCCGGACGTCGTGGTGGTTGGCGCCAGATCTTGGAATAAATGTTAAATATCTAAACATTCTGGGCGGCCTACGGGCCGCCTTTTTTTTATTCTTTTCTTGTGGCAAGTTCCTTCGGTATCGGAAACACAATCGTCTCCGGGCTTCCAGATAACTCGCGAACATTTCTCGCGCCCATTTGTTTCAGCTGCGCGATCACTTCTTCCACCAGCACCTCCGGCGACGATGCGCCGGAAGTAACGCCGATGTGCCGTTTTCCCTCAAGCCACGCGATTTTCAACTCACCTGCGTTATCGACCATGAAGGCATCCACACGCAAATTTTCCGCCAGCTCGCGCAAGCGATTGGAGTTGGAGCTCGTTGGCGAACCCACAACAATCACCAGATCGCATTGCGGCGCCATGAATTTAACCGCGTCTTGACGATTTTGCGTGGCGTAGCAGATGTCGCCGCGCTTCGGGCCGCGTATGGTTGGAAATCGCGCTTGTAATGCGACGACGACTTTGCTGGCGTCATCGACGGAAAGCGTTGTCTGCGTTACGTACGCTAACTTAGTTTCATCGTGCACGCGCAATGTTGCTACGTCTTGTTCCGTTTCCACCAAATACATGCCTGATCCCGATTGCCCCATGGTGCCTTCGACTTCCGGGTGGCCGGCGTGGCCGATCATGATAATTTCCAAGCCTTTCGCGCGCATGCTTGCAACTTCTGCGTGGACCTTTGTGACTAGTGGGCAGGTCGCGTCGAACACATTGAAGCCGCGCTGTTTCGCTTCCGCGCGAACCGCTTGCGACACGCCGTGAGCGCTGTAAATCAACGTGCTGCCCGGCGGGACGTCTCGTAAATCTTCGATGAAGATGGCGCCCTTTGCTTTCAAGTCGTCGACGACGAATTTGTTGTGCACGACTTCATGGCGCACATAAATCGGCGCGCCGTAGCGTTCCAGCGCGCGCTCGACAATCTCGATCGCGCGATCGACCCCCGCACAAAATCCGCGCGGGTTGGCGAGCATTACTTCCATTATTTATCCTATCTATGCCACGAGGCAGTATTCATGGGATTCTCCAGTCATGCATTGCCACAAGGCAATATCCATAGGGCTCTTGGCACGATCATGTTGCGGGCTTCGGTTTACGAAAACTATCCCAGATCAGCAGTGCCGCGCCGATGGTGATCGCTGAGTCCGCGATGTTGAACGCCGGCCAATAGTATCCGGCCGCATGCACTTGAATAAAATCGACGACATGGCCGAGTCGAATGCGGTCGATTACATTACCGATCGCGCCGCCGAGAATCAATGCCAGCGCAGCGTTTAGCAACGCGTGATTTTGCGGCTTGCGCAACATATACACGATGAAAACAGCGGCGATCACCGCGATCGCGACAAAAAAAAGTCGCTGCCATCCGCCCGCATCCGCCAGAAAACTAAATGCAGCACCGGTGTTATAAGCCAAAACGAGATTAAAAAATCCCGTGATCGTTAAACTATCGCCCAACTCAAACGCCGACATGATCCAACTTTTCGTCAGTTGGTCGAGCACGATCACAATCGCGCTTAACCCTAGCCAGCGTGTCCAGCTTGTGTAGTGCTTCGTAGTTAATGCTACTTTCTCGCTCACGATATGCACCTTAACCCTAACGTGTCGTCCCCGCGAACGCGGGGATCCATTTGGCCGCGGCAGTTTCCCGGGCGACAACAGGTAAGCGCAGGACTCTCTGCGCCCTTATACATGCTCAATGGATTCCCGCCTTCGCGGGAATGACAATTAGTGATCAAGCCGATATCGCAATTCATTCAGTCCGTTTGCACCTCAAGGCATCTAAATTTTACATTTCTCATAACGCATAAGTCGCGAACAGAATGTAGCACTACACTAGGCATACTGCCGCGCCTCGCCATCACCGAATAGATTCGAAACACAGCGGCCGCAAATCGTTGCATGTTCTTTGTTGGCGCCGACATCGGCGCGGTAATGCCAACAGCGTTCGCATTTTGCGTGAGCGCTTGCTTGCGCGTGAATCGCGAAGCCAAACCCGCCGAACGAATCGGCCGTCAGGTACACCCGGTCGCTCGTGTCGGTCGCGCTCACG
>JANOGO010000263.1:0-10917 GCA_031406045.1 Pseudomonadota bacterium | reverse complement strand
TCGAAATTTTTCGAGCGCGTCAAAAAACGCGGATTGATTTGCAAAATATCCTCGGCGGTCATGTCGATGATCAGGCAATATCCGGCCAGGTAACTCACCGCATCTTGTTCCGAAACGGCGCGGCAAGTACGGCCGATGATCAATCCAAGCTCCGCTTCGGCAGTGACGCGTTGCGATTGCGGTGGGAGTTGAATAACATCGCCGGGACCGATAATGGTGTTATCGTTTTTCATGAACGATGCCGGCGCGGTTGGGTAAGGCGCATCGAGATCTTTGGCATGATCGAGGTAGTTAAGGCCGATCCCCCAAATTTTTCGTGGACGGCGATACAACGGCGCGACCTTGATACCCGCGGGGTCGATCGCCGATTTTATTTGCTCGGCATCGCGCGCCAGTTGCGAATCGAAGCCATGCTCAATCAACGACAACATATCCGTCGGCCAAGATTTTTTCAGATGAGTATTGATATGTGCAACAGGCGCTAACCCATTCGGCATTACCACAGCCACCTGTTCGCGGCCGTCAAGAACGATGGAAGTTAGACGCATCTTTTCTACTCGGGTGAAAATTAATCGGATAAATCGTTCGTCATGGCGCCGCGGCACGTTTAAAGATCACTGGAATCAACGCCAGTGATGCGAGCGCGCCGCCAATTAATGCCATGCCGGTTGCTTCAGTCGAGCTCGGGCGCTCGCCCAGCACCAGCCACGACGACAGCACGCCAACGCACGGCGTTGCCAGGGTGCTCAACCCGGCGAGGCCGACGGGCATGCGTTTAAGGGCATAGTAAAACAATAACCAGGCAATCGACGTACTGAGCACCGCGCTGTAGAAAATGCACCAGACCAGTAGCGGTGTCCAAGTGATGGCTTTTTGTGGAATGAACAGCCCGGCAAACGCGAATCCGGCGGCGGCGATACTGATTTGCCAAAACGTCAGCGTGATCATCGGGACATTTTCGCGACGTTGCATTTCTTTAACGACAATGACGCTGGCAGCCCAGAACAACCCGGCGAGTACCGCCAATACACTCGACAGCACGCTGCCCAATTGATGCATCGGATCGATCAAGACCACTTGCCCGACGAAGGCAACGCCGACCACCAACCACTGCCAGCGTTTTAGCCGCTCATGCAACATGAATCGCGCGAGTATTAACGCCCAAAATGGCATGGTGTAAACCAGCACGCTGATCTTTCCCGCGCCGCCGACGATTAACGCCGTCATCACAAAACCGAAATTGACCACCAGCAGACAGCTAAGCCACGCCAACGTACGCCATTCGCTGCGCGGGATGCCGAACGATTGTTTGAGAAAAACGATAACGGGAATCAGCGCGAGTCCGCCGATGCCGAAGCGGAGCGCCGAAAAATTCAGCGGACCGGCATCGATCATGGCTTGCTTCATCGTCACCCAGTTGTAGCCCCAGATGATCGATAACAAGGCGAGCGCCATAACCGCCTTGCGCAATGGGCTCATCGCGACGGCACTCATAGACGGCGGGGTTTCGTGGTAGGGTTACGCTTAAATAAGATCACAACAAAACTCAATCGTGGCGACCCTCAATTTTGCCACAGTTAGTAGGCTGCCTTGGTCCACGGGAAGTGATTGCATGGGATATTGTTGTCGTAAGTTTGTTTTGATGATGGGTCTCGTGGTCGCGTTTGGTGCGTGGGGCGATGGGGTATCGCCCGAAGTACCGAGCAGCGTAACTGCCATTACGCCGTTCGCGCAGGTCGGGCGCGCAACGTACTACCACAAGAGTTTGCATGGCATGAAGACAGCCAACGGCGAGCGATTCGACACGCAGGCGATGACTGCGGCACATCGGCGTCTGAAACTGGGCACTTACCTGCGCGTGACGAACTTGCGCAATGGCCGCAGTATTGCGGTGCGTATTAACGATCGTCTGCCGCCACGATCGCGCGCGATCATCGATCTTTCAATTAAAGCTGCGCGCGAGCTTGGCATGTTTCGCCGAGGCGTTGCCAAAGTAAAGCTGGAGGCAATTAGCAAAGACGAGTTCATCGCCGAAAACAGCTTTCATAAATCGTGACAGCGAATCGTTTACGCGATGTGGATCGGTCGTCGGATATCGACATCGTCGAAGGTATCCCGAACCAACGCCTGCAATTGCGCCGTCGTCGCGGTATCGATTCGAGTTCCCGGATGGCGTACCTGATTGGTCGCGATCAAGCCGCGCATGTGTAGCAGTTCTTTACGAATAGCGACGCTGGGTTGTTGTTCAAAAGTGATCAGCGGTAGATAGCGGCGATATAAATCGCTGACCCGTGCAGAGTCATTCGATCGCGCCGCCGTGACCATGGCTAGCAATACTTCCGGAAAAGCAAAGCCGGTGTTAAAGCCGCTTGATCCGCGCGCCAGATCAAAGCCACCGTAGAGCGCGCCGAGGCCGGTTAATATCGGCACGCGGCGTTGTTTCATGCCGGATAACAACGCGGTGATTTTGGGCGCAGTGGGCACTGCTTCTTCTTTGATGCAAGCAACGCTTGGGATTTCGTTCACCAAGCGCAACAACAGCGGCACCGGCATGTGCACCTGGGTCGAGGCGGGATGGTCCTGGGCAACGATCGGAATTCGCATGCCATCGGCGATCCGCTGAAAATAATCGAACACG
This sequence comes from Pseudomonadota bacterium, assembly GCA_031406045.1. Lineage (GTDB taxonomy): Bacteria > Pseudomonadota > Gammaproteobacteria > Burkholderiales > JALYOK01 > JALYOK01. Next base: position 8,279 of record JANOGO010000263.1, on the reverse strand, counting down.
CGTTGATCGTTAGGTGTCGATTCCTGATGCGGCGCGATCATGACCGCATCGGCGCCGAGCGATTGCGCCATCTGGCTTAAGCGCAATGAGGCGAGCGTGCCGCTATGACTGGCGCCGACAATGACCGGAATGTTGCCCGCAGCAGCGTGAACCGCTGTCTTTATTAGTGCTTCGCGCTCGTGATCCAATAAACGATTTGATTCGCCGAGCACACCCAGGATCGTGACGCCGTCGACACCCAGTTCGGCCATGAATCGAATCATTCGATCAAAGGATTCGAGGTCTAAATTTTCGTCGTTGTCGAACGGCGTCGCGAGAATCGGAAGGACGCCGGTGAATTGCAGTGATTTAGGCATAGGCGATCAGCAACAGGGATAGAACCTAGGATTATGCGTACGTTACGGGTATGATTTCAACATCGACCATAATTTAAATGCCAATGAAGCGCGCTAGAAAACTTACAAAACCTCGATTGACGCGCGACAGTGAGAAACTGGTCGCCCTGGCGCTTGGGATGGCCGGATCGCGCAGTTACGGCGAAGATCGCTTCTGGGAAGAGGCCTTGATCGGCGCGCTAAGCCAGCTCGCCGATGCCAAGCGCGACTCGGTGATTGAGAATGCGTTGGATCAACTCGACCAAACCCACGAAGGCGGCTACGAAGAATTAATCGAGATGGTCGAGGCGATTGCCGAACGCGTGGTGATCGAACATCAAAACCAGACTTGGACTGTTTCGCTCATCGTCGTGCCGCTGATTGCAACGTCGAAATACAATATTCCGTTCGGCGCGATTACGCCGGAGCAATTAGCACCGGTCAATGAAGTTATCCGCGAACAGATACTCGCCAAAGCAGCGCATGTGACGCTGTTTCCGAATTTGTTCAGCATCGAACAATTACCGCAAAAATTTTCTGTATTGCGGGATGTTTTGCGCCGGCTCGGCGCCGCTGCGGTTGATGGCGTGATGCCGGATTGGACGCCGAAAATCGCTGCCGAGCCACCGCAGTTGCCGGCCGATGCGCGGTTCATCGTCGGTGCCGTGGCGGCGCGCGTGGATCAGCCGAGCTTTTGCTGGCAAGAATGGGACGGCCATCGCGGCCGCGCCTACTGCCAAGAGCGCTGGGAAGCGCTGGCGCCGATGGCGCTGGCGGGACTCATGCCGGGCTGCCAATTCGAATCGCTGCTGCCTGACGCTTACTTCGCCAACGCCCGCGAAACCGATCGACGCATCCGGCCGATCACGCTGCACGCCGCCGTGGCGTTTTTGAGCAGCACGCTGAAAACCCCAGCGAACGATTTACGCGCGATCATCACCGGTTTCGGCGAAGCGCATATCGATGAGTTTCGCATCGGTTTTACTCAGAAAAATTCGAATGATGTGTTGCACGGCGTGGTCTGGCCGCTGTTCGATCAGGAAGATGAAACGCTTGCGCTGCTTGAGATCGAGGCCTGCTTGCGCGCGAACGATGTCACACGAATTGAAAAACTTAGCGAACGATTGGAACCCGAATATTGTTCTGATTGCGGTGCGCCGTTGTTTGCCGACGGCAATGGCGATGTCGTTCATCCGGAATTGCCCGAGCAGGTGGAGCCACCCAGCAACACACTTCATTAAAGAAAAAAGCGAGTCGCGCTATTAACTTCGTATTATGCGCGACCCGCTCGATTTTTATTATTACTGATTTTTGTTATTTTGCTTCTTATTTTTTTCTATTAATTTCTCATCCGAGCGTTGCGGCCATTAAGCTTTTTTGCGACGCATCGTAAGTCCCACTAAACCCATACCCAGCAGTGCGAGTGAAGCGGGTTCCGGCACTTCGTTCGGCGGAATTGCTTTGCTGATGCCGCCTTCGATACTGTCGTTACCGCAGGTCATGTTCCATTTGAAGCCAAGGTCGTACGCGCCGGTGTAATCGATGCCGATTGACGAAAAACTCAGCGTATAAAGCAGCGTATTCCAATCACCTTCTTGCGCCACGATCACGTTGTTTTGCAGAATTTCAGTGCCGCCTTTCTTGCGGCGTGTTTCTTGGCCATTGCGAAATGTGCCGGTGATGCCTTCTTGGCTCGACGTTTTGATGGTAAATCTGTCACCGTACAATTTATTCATGTCGGTATCGAAAACGTATTCCCATACTTCGCCATTACCAAACGTGTCGTTAACGTAATGATTCGCGGCGGTTCCTTCCGGGTTCCAGCCATTGTTACTAATGAACAAATCGCCGTACTTAATATTGCGATACCAAGCCGTTGCGCTTTCTTTAAATTTTGTGAAAACTTTTACCTTTAACGAATCGCCATCGGTAATTACATCAAACCGGTCGACATCGAAAATGTTAGCGCTGCCGATAATGTCGCCCAAACCATGATCATCGCCGCCCCAGTAGTTGTCGTTAATCGCTTGTGTCACGGGGGCCGACATCGCGGCGCCGGTCATGCCCAAAAAAGCGAGGGGCAATAATTTTGTTAGCAGCTTTTTCATTTCAATTTTTCCTTTTCTATTTTGGTTACAACGCAAGTTAAATCGCAGCACGTACCACAAAGCAACGCCCGTGCCAGGCGATTCATCGCGCTGTTTTGAAAGGAGTTAACAGTGTTGTGACAATCGAAATGTAAAGTTTCCCGACACCGAAAATAGCGCGGAACCCGTTGATTACTCGACGATTGTTAAAATCTGTTGCGGAACTTGAAGTGAACTACGAGGAGTTTCGCCGATAGCAGGTGGCCTGACTTATTTGGACGGTAAGGAGAGAATTTCCGCCGCATGTTTACGTGTGGCGTCAGTAATTTTTATGCCCCCGAGCATGCGCGCGATTTCGTCGACGCGTTGCGGTTTTGCGAGCGATGTCACCGCGCTACTGGTCGCACCCTTGTGAGTGATTTTGCTGACGGTGAAATGCTGCTGCGCTTGCGCCGCGACTTGGGCAAGGTGGGTTACACACATCACTTGGTGGTGCTCGCCCAGCTCGCGCAATAATTTTCCAACGACTTCCGCGACGCTGCCGCCAATTCCGGCGTCGACTTCATCGAAAATCAAGCTCGGCACGCGCGCAACCTTACTCATCACCACTTGCAATGCCAGTCCGATTCGCGATAATTCGCCGCCCGATGCGACCTTATCCACCGGCCCCGGCGTGACCCCGGCATGACCCGCCACGGCGAACACGACGTGCTCCAAACCATTCGCTGCCGGCTCGCTGCGCGGCGTGAGTTCGATGACGAATTTGCCGCCTTGCATCGCCAAGGTTTGCATCGATGCGGTGACGGTTTGGGCGAGTTTTTTTGCCGCCTTTTTGCGCTGCGTACTCAGATCCGTCGCGACGCGTTGATACACACTCTCGGCAGCTTGCTCGCGTTCGAGAAGCTCTTCAACGCCGCCGGATCCGCCGAGTTCCGCCAGCCGCGCTTCGCAGCGGGCGAGAAGGTCGGATAGTTCTAATGGCCGAATACGATATTTGCGCGCCATGTTGTGAACCGCTTCCATACGTGCCTCGACTTCTTTTAGCCGCGCCGGATCGATATCCAGCCGTCGCGCATACTGACGCAGTGCATAAACACTTTCTTGTAACTGCAACGACGCCGGTTCGATAACGTCGATAACACTTTTTAATTCGACATCGAACTCGCTCAAACTTTTTAGGCGCTCGACCACCGCGTTGACCTGCGGCACCAGCGCATCGTCGCTTTCGTCCAATGATTGCTGTGCCGCTTGCACGCCCTCGATCAGGCTTGCGGCGTGATTGAGCCGGCTGTGTTCTGCGAGTAATTCTTGCCAGGATTCCAGTTGAAAATCCAAACGCGACAGTTCGCTTTGTTGAAACTCCAGCGCAGCGCGTTCCTGTTCAATGGCGGCGGCATTGGTTTGCCATTGCATTCGTTGTTTGCGAATGGTGTTCCACGCTGCAAAGGCGCGCGCTACCTCTTGGGCGGTCGATGCGGTGCCGGCGAAATCATCGAGCAAACGCTGCTGTGCAATCGGCTGCAACAGCGCTTGGTGGGCGAACTGCCCGTGCACCGCGACTAAGCCATCGCCCATTTCCCGTAACTGCTGCACGGTGACCGGGCGGCCATTGATGTAAGCGCGCGAGCGCCCGGCGGCTTCCACGACGCGCCGGACAAGGCAAACGTTGTCGGCATCGACAAGGTCGTTCGCCTTCAACCACTCGCGTACCAATTTCGTTGCGCTTAAGTCGAATTCAGCGGCGATTTCCGCGCGTTCTTTACCTTCGCGCACCACGCTCGGATCGGCGCGTTCGCCGAGCGCGAGATTAAGCGCGTCGATCAGAATCGATTTTCCCGCGCCGGTTTCGCCGGTGAATACCGTGAAGCCCGGTTTAAAAGAGAGTTCCAATGCGTCGACGATGACGAAGTCGCGGATGGAGAGGCTGAGCAGCATGGACTAGATCATCGCGCTTTGTTGTTAACTTCTAAGGAAGCTCTGAATAAGTCCGATTTCGTCGTGGATTTATGTTGGGCTCACAAAAAATATCGCCTTACATATCATACATATGCTGCGTCGATATTTTTTGCTCGCGCCTTGTCTCACTTAGAACTCGAACTTATTCAGAGCTTCCCTAAAGTTTAGCGCTCCAATGTAATTTCTCCCGCAACATCGCGTAGTAATCGTAACCGTGCGGATGTAGTAAGCGGATCGGTTCATCGTGCGCTTTAACGACGACTTTGTCATCCGGCTCCAAATCGAAATAGGATTGCACGTCGAAATTCACGCGTGCATTCGGCCCGCGAATCAGCACGATTTCGACCAAGGATTTACTCGGAATGACGATCGGGCGATTCGATAACGTATGCGGCGAAATCGGCACCAAGCCGAGCGCGGGCACGGATGGATGCAGAATGGGCCCACCGCTCGACAGCGAATAGGCAGTCGAGCCGGTCGGCGTGGCGATGATTAAGCCGTCGGAACGCAGGTTATAGGCGAATTGGCCGTCGACATAGACTTCAAATTCGATCATGCTGCCCATCGCGCCGCGGCTGACGACAACATCATTTAACGCGAGCGTGCTAAACACTTTGCGGCGTTTGCGCATCACCGAGGCGCTGAGCAACGTGCGATCGTCGAACGTGTAACTACCATCGAGCATGGTGCGCAGCGTCGTTTCCAACTCGTCGATTGGAATATCGGTCAGAAATCCCAACCGGCCCAGGTTTACGCCAATGATCGGGACTTTGTGCGGCGCGAGCGTACGCGCGACGGAAAGCAGCGTGCCGTCGCCGCCCAACACGATCACGAGGTCGACATGCTCCCCGATTTTGTCCAGCGGCGCGGTTTTGAGCGTGTGCGGTTCAAGCTGCGCGGCGGCGCGGCTATCGACAACGACCTGGTAGCCGAGCCGAACCAAAAAAGCGATCACCTGCGCCAGTGGACGGCTCAGATTCGGGCTGTCGTATTTCCCGATAACGCCGACGTTTTTGAATTTTTTTCCCATCGCCGGATTAAATCACACTGCCGCAGAATTGACAAAGTTACCGCAATCAAAACGAGGCATCGCCAGAAGGCGCGCGGATACTGGCTTGTAGGCCATGCAATGCCACGAGGCAAGTGGGGCGCGGCTTGTGGCAAGGTTAAAATGTAGGATGCGTTTACGCACCGCTCTAAAGGCTGGTGCATGAATGCACCGTACACGTTATCGATTTAGAAAGTAGCTGGCGACAAAAATACCAACCATTAAGAACGCGATGCCGAGTTTTGCCGCGATGCCGATGACAATGCCGAGCCAGGTCGCAACGCCGACTTTACCTGCTTGAATCGCGTCCTGCCGAGCGATGAATTCGCCCGCCGCGGCGCCGACGAACGGCCCGAAAATCAATCCTACGAAGCCGAGAAATAGTCCCGCGATCGTGCCCACCGTTGCGCCGATGATCGCGAGCCTGCTCGCGCCGACGCGTTTCGCGCCGAAAATGGCCGCGACGTAGTCGATGGCAAATGCCAACGCAGCGAGTATGCCAAGAATCACGAGCGTGACCGCCCCGACTTTGTTGAAACCATCTTGATAAGCGATTAGTAGTAATCCGCCAAAGATCAGCGGCACGCCGGGCAGCGCAGGGAGCACGGTTCCCGCGAGGCCGATGATGACCAACAATACGGCAAGTAGGCTAAGTGCTATTTCCATCGTGCAAGCAAAAAGCCCCGCGCGGCGGCGGGGCTTTTTTGTGGACTATTTATTTTGGGAGGTCTTTTAAACAAATGTCATTTTTCATCAACAGCGTGTCCCCTCGCCCCTTAGGGGTGAGGGCAGGGCGGGACGGCCTAGGGCTGTGAGGGGACGGCGGTCGCGATTCTCGAGAGTCAATTAATTTCCTTTAACCCCACGAATCACCACTTCCACACGGCGATTAGGCTCAAGGCACGCGACCAGCGCGGGCGTCTTCTTCTTACCTTTGCATTGCTTCACCGGTTGGTTGGAACCTTTGCCGGAACTCGTAATCGCGGCGCCGTCGACACCTTGATTGATCAAATATTTCTTCACCGTCATCGCGCGGCGCTCCGACAGCGCTTGGTTAGCGACTTTCTTGCCGAGCCGATCGGCGTGGCCGATAACCGAAATACTCTCGATACTCGCGCGATCATAGGCTGCTAACTGCGCGGCGAGGTTATCAAGCTTTTTGATACCGGCCGGCAAGATGCTGCCTTGATCGGATTTACCGAAACGAAACAGCGCGTCGCCTTGCAACGAAATTTTTTCGTAGCTCGGCGCAATGGTCTCGACCTCGCTCGGCTTAACTTCCGCGGTGGCTTTGCCGGCATTGGCGCTGTTATCTTGAACAATGCCCGGCGCGCCGCTGCCGTTTTCATTCATCGGCTCAGCTTTTGCAGCCGGCGCCGGTGCGGGCATCGGTTCGTCAGCGGGCTTCGCCATTGCATCGCCGGCCATGTCGGCGGCAGGTTTTAGGCCTTGCTTATCGCAATCGGCCGCGTGATTCGCGTCGCCGATATTGGCGCCGATATTTACGCAATCGCCATAGCCGCTGGTCACGGTTTTACCGGTGCTGTCTTGCACGTGGGAATGGGCATGGCCATCGTTTGAGGCAGCGCGCATCGGCTCCATCGCTGTGGCATCGCTTTGCGTCGTTTCGGCTTGGGCGACTTTTTCCGATTGTGGTTCGTCGCTTGCCCACGGATTGATGCTTCTCAGGAACGAACAGCCCGATACGCTTAAAGATAACGCGATCGCAACGATCGAAAGTCGAAAAGTTTTATTGTTCATACGCGGCTCCTATGCAAAACAAGTCATTAATAATCGAATCGATTATAACAAGTTACCTTAATCCTTTTCAAAATCTGATCAGTTGCTTGCGATAAAGTTCTCACTTATGACGTGAAAATATTACAGCGCGGTTAATTGCGAAGCGAGCGAACAATCTGGGACAATACAAAATTCACACAACGGAGAACATCGCGATGACCATCAAAGTCGGAGATCAACTGCCCGAGGGCACGCTACAAGAATTTATCGAAGTCGAGGGCGACGGCTGCAGCGTCGGCCCCAATGTTTTTAAGGTGGAAGAGATCACGCGCGGCAAAAAAATCGCGATATTCGGTTTGCCCGGCGCGTTCACGCCAACCTGTTCGGCGAAGCACGTCCCCGGCTACAAAGACAACTACGATCAACTGCGCGCCAAGGGCGTCGACGAAATTTGGTGTATTTCCGTCAACGATCCATTTGTGATGGGCGCCTGGGGCCGCGATCAACACACCGCCGGCAAGATTCGCATGATGGCGGACGGCAGCGCGGAATACACAAAAAAACTCGGCCTGGAATTGGACTTAATCGGCCGCGGTTTCGGCCTGCGCTCAACGCGTTACTCGATGTTGGTCGACAACGGCGTTGTAAAAGCGCTGAACGTTGAAGCCGCCGGAAAATTCGAAGTATCCGACGCCGACACGATGTTGAAAGCGTTGTAGCAAACGTAACTCAGTCTAACGTAATGCGTCGTCCTGTTTGCGATTTATGCGGAATGATTGAAGCGCAAAATTGGTGACTCTTGAGGGACAAACGCCCTCAATGAATTTCAAGATTGCCTTGATCTCGGATTGTCATTCCCGCGAAGGCGGGAATCCAGCGTCTTTACGCCCGAACGACACTGGATCCCCGCCTTCGCGAGGACGACGTCACTTGGTGTAAATGGATTCCCACTTTCGCGGGAATGACATGTTAGGGGCAAGGCGAATTTAGTTGGCGAAAATTTAGCAATAACTACGAAGCACTACGCCGGGCTACAAATCGCAAAAGATCGCGGTACCCATTTCTACTTCAAAT
>JANOGO010000260.1:0-4139 GCA_031406045.1 Pseudomonadota bacterium | reverse complement strand
TTGAAATTTAGTACGCAGCCAAAATCCACACCATCCCGCCGTGTCGCCCGAGGCCAGCACCGTCATTCCCGTGAAAACGGGAATCCATTTTTCGTGTGAAAAGTTCGTCGTCCCCGCGAAGGCGGGGATCCAGTGTCTTTGCGGTACGACGCTGGATTCCCGCCTCCGCGGGAATGACATAAACGGCATCGCCAGAAGCCGCGCAGATATTGGGCCTACAGGCATGCCACGCCACGAGCAAGGCTGGATATGCCTTGTGGCTTATCCAACCGAAATGTCATCGCGAGCGAAGCGCTGCGATCTCGTTTTAGGCTTTTTGATTCCAAACGACGCTGGCCTCTGGCCATGGCGGGGTATCGCGCTGATTTTGGCGATTGTTGAGAGCGGTTGCCTCCTCCCCAGCCCTCCCCCGCGCGAAACGCGCAAGGGAGGGGGTGGGTTTGGTGCGAGAACGCGCAAGGGACGGAGTTGTTAGGTTTACATCGCTGCGCATACTTCGCAAAAGGCATAAGATTCTAGCGCAGCAAATTATTCTCCAACGCATAGCGAATCAAATCCGCGTTGGTTTGCAGTCCGGTTTTTTCGATAATGCGCGCGCGATACGTGCTGACGGTTTTTGGGCTGATGCTTAAATGTTCGGCGATTTCGTTCAGGCTCTTGCCCGCCGCGATCATTTTCAATACCGCAAACTCGCGATCGGAAAGGTCTTCGTGGCTCGGCTTATCCGAGCGCCCGCCGACTTCCTCGGCGAGGCGCTCGGCCATGGCCGGGCTGACATATTTTCCGCCCGCAGCGACTTTTCGAATCGCGGTGACCAGTAACTCCGGCGCGCTTTGTTTATTCAAGTAGCCATCGGCGCCATCGCGTAACGCGCGCACCGCATACTGATCTTCTTCGTGGGCGCTCAGAATCAGCACCGGCAATTTGCGAAATTCGGATTTGATCACCTGCAACACTTCCAGACCGGTGCGGCCGGGCAACGATAAATCCAACAACACCAAATCGAAGCGCTGCTTGCGTAGCGTCGCCATCGCATCCGCGCCATTTCCAGCCTCGGCCGCGACTTGAATATCGGCCACGTCCGAGAGGATTCGCTTTAGCCCTTCGCGGACGATGCTATGGTCGTCGACAATAAGAATTTCAATCGCTGCGCTTCGCACGTGCTTTCTCCTTCTTCAAAATTGGCATCTCAACGACGATCTCGGTGCCATCGCCCGGCGCCGTTTCAATTCCAAGATAGCCGTCCAACTCCAGCATTCTTTCTGCCATGCCAAACAGGCCGAATGATCCTTGCTTGTTGCGCGCCGCGCGATCAAAGCCGACGCCGTTGTCGCGAATCGATAGATTAACCCCGTGGCGATCGCGGCTCAACAAAAGATCGACCCGGCTCGCACGCGAATGCCGCGCAATATTGGTGAACGATTCTTGCACGATTCGATACAGCGCCGTTTGCTGTGCGTCGCTTAAATCATCGAACTTACCATCGATTTTGCAGTTGACGATGATGCCCGATCGCTTCATAAATTCCTCCGCCAGCGCGTTAGTCGCCGCGGCGATACCGAGATCATCCAAGATCAATGGTCGTAAATCGGAAATAATTCGACGCATCGCCATCGCGCTGTTTTCGATTGTGCCGCGCATGCGATCGCTCAGTTCTTTAATCCCCGAATGATCGGGATAGCGATGCTCCAACCAATCCAAATCCAAGCGCATCGCCATTAAGTCTTGGCCCATTTCATCATGCATCGAGCGCGCGATGCGTTTACGTTCCGCCTCGACATCGCTACGCACGCGCTTACTCATATCGCGCAGGCGCACGGTGGATTCATTTAATTCGCCGCGCAAGCGATCAGCCAATTCATACGGCTCGCGGATCGCGCTGAGCAAAATGCCACGGTAAATCAGAATGTAGGCAGCGCCGCGATAGACGTGGCTAAGCAAGTTGTAGACATCGTAAGGATGCGCATAAAACGTATTAAATATCTGGCTCGCCACCATGATCGCCGAGGCGGCGAATAGATAGCTCCAGGCAATTTCGTGATTGCGTTTGAAGCGTCGGTAAAACCCGACGCAGCCGGCAATGTGCAACACCACCATGACATATTCGGCGGCGATCTTGAACGTTGTCAGCCCGAGGCCGGGCCGAAAAGTTTGCGGCAACCAATCGGCGTGATACAGACCAACCCAATAAACGATGGCAACGATCAAAAGGGTCACGGCCAAGTACATTTGTTTGACCAGCGGTAACGCCAGCGGCCGCCACGGCAAAAACGCGATGCCCAACATCGCGAGCGCCGCGAGAAAGCGCGCCGCCAGCGAAAAATTGATCGCCTTTTCCGGTGATGCCGGCGTGACCAAATCGGGCATGCCGACATACGACAACACGTGGCCAAAATTGATTATTGCGACCGCCAAAAACGCGCTGCCTAATAGCGACGTGGTGCCGGCACGTTTTTCGTCGTTGGTGTTCCAACTGATGGCGAATACCAACCAGGCGACGATGATGGAAAACACTTCCATGCCGGTGTGAAAAGGCAGATAAACGCCGGCGCCGAATTGAAACGTCGGCGGAAAAAATGCCACAACCAGCAATATCGCCAGCGCCGCTGCGCTCATCTGTAGATGAAAGCGAAAACGCCCGGTAGCAACGGAGGACGGCGAAGTCATGTGAAATCTTAAAGTATTGATCAGGTAGCGTCCATATCGTTTGGGTTCATTGCAACGCCGTGCCAGGAGGCAGTGGCCCAAGGCCACCCAGTATTGGTGAGCTTCTCCGGGCATACCATGCCACGAGGCAATAAGGACGGGTGTTGTGGCATGGCGTTAAAAAACCCGGCGCGCTCGAATCGCTTTGAGCACGCCGGGTGTTAATGCGCAGCGCTACAAACCGTTGTTACGGCAAACAGAGTAGCTTCGCTTCATTCATGGTTTTTTCCGGGAATGTCGCTGTGGCGAGATCGATCGATGTCACGAACTTCGCGACCTTGGCACGATCCGCCGGCGCGCTTAACGTATCGACACTGGCGGTGCCCAAACTGCGATGCGTCACATTCTCCAATAGCGCGTCGAGCGTTGGTGCGGCGCCGCTATGAAAATATGGCGGGCTGGCGAACACCGCGATCAGCGAAGGGATATTGATACCCAAGATTCCGTTCGCGCCATCGGTATTCAGTTGTCCCGCAACGCCACCGCCCTTGAACTCGTTGGCTAACGCCGCATCGAAGGTGCCGGCCTTGCAGAGAAAACGATTCAACTGACCTGCGGTGATTTCCGGCGCGCCCGGCGGTGGCGTGAAGTCGAGCGTGCTCGCGGTCCAATTTGCACCGCCGTGACAACCTTGGCAATTTGCCGCAGCGAATAACGTACGGCCTGCGGCAACGTCTGGATCCGCTGACCCGCGTAGTGGTGAAACCGGCGCGCGAATGCCGAACGAAATGTAAGCGGCGATCGCATCCAAATCTTTGTCGCGTCCGGTCGTAATCGCCGTTTCGGCGGCGCAATTATTCGGATTCGGATTGGGCAACACTAAATTGAACACGCACTTATCGACCTCGCCGCGATTGCCGCCGGCATCGGGTAACGCGATCAAACCTTGTCCACCGGAAACGTTGCGAATATTCAATTCGAAATCTTGAATCTCATCGCGAACCGCCGACCAATTCAGCGCGCGCTGATGGAACGCCGGCATCAACGGTGCGAAATTCGCATTGACGTTAATGTTAAGCAGCGGCGCTTGCGGATGCGCAGCGGTGCTTTCCATCGAGATCGCTTGGCGCGGTCCGTCGCCGAACATCCAAGTTACGCTGTCGGTCAAGCCGCGCGGATGGCAACCATAACAACTGCCCCAACCAAAATCCGACAGACGGCCGGCGGGCGCCAGCGCGTTTTCGTTGCTGCCGGCCGGGCCGATGCTGGTATTGAATAATTCTTTACCGCGATGCACTTGCACGTCGAATGGATCGGTCGGCAAGCTCGCCGATTGAATGCGCGCTAGCTCTTTATATTGACTCGGATCGGACGGATGAGCTGCTCGGCGTCAAGCAGCAAGACTCTGGTGGCGCAGTCGTCAGCCGCCGCGTGCTCCGTCGCCTCAAGGCCATCGATGGCCTTCCCAAGCGCGACAAGGAAGCTCTGCTGCG
>JANOGO010000243.1:0-5083 GCA_031406045.1 Pseudomonadota bacterium | reverse complement strand
CTGGATTCGAACCAGCGTAGGCGTAAGCCAACAGATTTACAGTCTGCCCCCTTTAGCCACTCGGGCACCCCTCCGAAACCGGTCGAACGAAACGAAGCAGTTTAGCCGCGATGGGCAAAGGTGTCAAATATCAAAGAGTTGCTGTCCGTCGGCGGCACCGTTGACATCAACCCGAATGGAGTGCGCACTCGCGGCAACTTCCGGTATTTCGCTCCCCGCGCATTCATCCCTGAAGAAATTACCGAAGTCTCCGAAATAGTCGCAATTCCGTCCTCCCCGCGAAGGCAGGGACCCCGTGTCGTTGCACGAAAGACCTTAGATTCCGACCTTCGCGGTAATAACTCATTTTATCCGGCCCCGCCCGAAGCCGCATGAATAGTGCCTCACAGCCATCCCAACATCGCGCGAAAACTTCCGCCGAGCAAAAAACTTCACACTTCGCTGTTCGACCCAAAAAACGCTAGTTCCGGTAGGCCGTCACTTTTTCACCATGAATTTCAAAAGACTTGAAGTCCTTCGTAGCAAGATAGAATGCCCGAGTGCACCCCATACAAATCCGGTCGTGCAATTCTACTGTCATGACATTTACAGAATTTATCCAGCTCGACGAGCGCTCCAAAACATCTTTCTCGCCCCCTTCAATATCCATTTTGAGTAGATCGACTCTATCAAACCCATACTTTTCCATCAGGGAATTTATCGTAACGCAATCTATTTCTTGGCCGGTTGCCGCCATGTTATTGTTGGTTTCTGATACGGTATATCCCCAATGACCGGTATGGCGATTCTGAATCATTCGCTTCTCTTCGCTTCCCCAAATTGCAGCTTTTATCGCAATGACATTTTTTAAGTTTTCGGTATTCTTCAAAAGTATATCGAAATTCGTTTGCTCCGGCTCCACCGCAAAAACGCGTGCCTTAGGATATTTCATTGCGAAAAAGATCGTCGAAGTGCCGATATTGGCCCCGGCGTCAATAATGACTTTGGGGTCGGCGCAGCGGATTTTTTCGTACTCCTTGCGCACCAGCGTATCGAATGCGATATCCAGATCAACCGAGGCGGTGCGAACGTAAATAGTTGCGCCACCGAAGTGGATCTTTCGCACTGTTTCTTTTTTCAAAACTTCATCGATGGCACAGCGGAACCGGTTTGGCCCTTCAATATTATCGATACACAAACGAATGCGTTTCAGCACCCGCTTCAACCTATTTCGCATAATGTGCTCCCCAACCCTCGCCACGACGGCCCGTTAAATTTGGCAGCTTCAAAAGCCGCATGAATAGTGCCTCGCAGCCATGCCCATGCCACGAGGCAATAGGGACGCAGGTTCTAGGCCACCTTACCTTCAGCATCCTGAACGCCACGCGAATAAGTTAGCCAAGCCAAAAACCCGAACACCATAAACGCGGCCATTCCTAACGCCATCTTCAGTGGCGAATGGTAAAGCAGCGGCACGACTAGACCAGCTGATACGGTACTAATCAGCGTTTGAATAAAGGCCTGCGCGGACGAAACTAACCCACGCATGGTCGGGAATAAATCTAGCGCAAGTAACGTGATCGTCGGCATCGCCAGCGCCATGCCGAAGTTGTAAATCATGATCGGGATGACGCTCCATGGAATGCCCGGCTCGACGAACATGCACACCAAAATATTCAGCGCGACGGCGGCGAACATGACGTAATAAGCGAGGGAAATGGTTTGCGCCGCCGTGCGTTTTCCCGCGAGGCGGCGCGAGGCGTACGAGCCGAGAACCATGCCCGTTACCGTCGGCACAAACAGCCAGCCGAAGCCCTGATTACTGACTTTCAAATGTTCCAGCAAAAACACCGGCGCAGCCAACACGTACAGAAAAAATCCGCCGAAGTTGCAGCCGACCGTGAGCGCCAGCGGCAACATGGATTTGTGTCCGAACACCCGCTTGAAATTGCCTAAAACTTTCTCCGGCGCGAGCGATTGACGTTTAGCGGGATCAAGCGTTTCAGGCAAATATTTCCAAACCAGAATAATCAACGCGATGGCGAAAAATGCCAAGAACCAAAATGTCGCATGCCAATTGAAAATCCCCAACAGCCAGCCGCCGATAATCGGCGCGATGGCGGGCGCGATGCCGAAAATCATTTGCACTTGCGCCATCAAGCGCTGTGCCGCCGCGCCCTCGAACAAATCGCGAATCATCGCGCGGCCGACCACCATGCCAGCACCCGCCGCGAGCCCTTGAACAGCACGGCACACGAGCAACGCGTGAATATTCGGCGCGGTCGCGCAACCGATCGAAGCCAACGTATAAACCGCTAAACCAATGAGCACAGTTTTGCGCCGACCGATGGAATCGGAGATCGCGCCGTGCCACAAAATCATGAAGCAATAGGGCAGCAAATACGCCGTCAGCGATTGCTGCAAACTCGCTTGGCTTGCGTTAAGGCTCGCGCGGATTTCCGGGAACGCCGGAAGATAAGTATCGATCGAGAACGGCCCGATCGCCGCGAGGCACGCAAGGATGAACGCGATTAGATTGCGGTTTATTTTAGGTTCTGGTCGGGGCATGAGATTATTTCAAGCACATCGGGTTCTAGCATTCGCCGACCCCCATGGCGGTAGGCCACCCCGTCCCAACCTTCTCCCACAAGTGGGAGAAGGAGCTTGTCCCCTCTCCCCCTATGCGGGGGAGAGGGTGCGGGGTGAGGGGGCCGGTGCGGCATCGTATTAACCGAGTTCAATTTTTCTTCGTCAAAAGCATCGCCGCCGTAATCGTGTTCGACAACAACATAGTAATCGTCATCGGCCCCACGCCGCCCGGCACCGGCGTAATGTACGAAGCTTTTTCTTTCACACTTTCAAAATGCACATCGCCCGCGAGCTTGCCATCGGGCAATCGATTAATGCCGATATCGATCACCACCGCGCCCTCTTTCACCATCTCCGCCGAAATCATATTGGCCTTACCGGTCGCGACGACGAGAATATCCGCCTGGCGCGTGATCGAACCAAGATCGCGCGTCTTCGAGGTACACACTGTCACCGTCGCGCTGCGATTAATCAACATCAGCGCCATCGGCTTGCCGGCAATATTGCTGCGGCCAACGACCACCGCGTGCTGGCCCTCAATCGGAATGTTGTGATGCTCCAACATTTTCATCACGCCATAGGGCGTACACGGCTGAAACGTCGGCTCGCCGACGACCAACGCCCCGAGGTTGGCGTGATGAAAACCGTCGACATCTTTTTCTACCGCGATGGCTTCGATGATCGCTTTATTGTCGATGTGCTTCGGCACCGGCAACTGCACCAGAATGCCATGAATCGCAGAATTTTCATTTAGCGCATGAATCTTTGCCAGCAATTCCGCCTGTGACGTTTCTGCCGACATCGCGTGCAACTCCGAATGCATGCCGACATTGGCGCAGGCTTTGACTTTGTAGCGAACGTAAACGTGGGATGCGGGATCGTCACCGACGATCACCACCGCCAAACCAGGCGTAATGCCGCGGCCTTTCAGCGTATCAACTTCGCTCGAAAAATCCGCACGCAAAATATGCGAAAGCGCGTTGCCGTCTATGATTGTTGCGGTCATTCTTTTTTAATTGGAGGTCGAAAGAGAACGCGCAGTTTACCGTAAAGCGTTCGCGCGATGGCTGGCCTGACCGGCAATTCATCGCTACGAGCCAATATCCAGGGGTTTGCCTATTGTCATGCGCCTTCCGGCGATGCTTTCTGCGCTCGCGCGCCCGAAACACCGGCAAAACGGATTGACGCAATTGGCGAGCGTAGTACTTGCACGTTAATTTTATTGTACATACAATATAGTGGTGAAGATTTCATATGACGCAACGAAAAATGAACACAGCATTCGAACCCGAGGTTTATCATTCGATGCGGCGAGTCGTTTCGATTTCGAATCGGCGCTGATAGGCGTTGATAACCGCGTCGAATACGGTGAAGTTCGGTACGTTGCGCTCGGAAAGCTCGACGAGCGCTTACACGTTCTTTGTTTCACCGAGACCGCAGCAGGTATCCGCGTCATCAGTTTTCGCAAGGCTAATTTGAGAGAGGTCAATCGATATGCCAAAACCCAAACCACTGATCGATAAAAACGGCGAGGTTCGTGAACTGAGCACCGCCGATATTAAAAAGATGCGTTCCGCCAAGGACGCGCTGTCGGCTTCGCTACGGACAAAACTTGGGGTGCGCGGGCCGCAGCGCACCCCAACGAAAGAGCGAATTACTATTCGGCTATCACCGGAAGTTGTGGAGCAGTTTCGAGCGACCGGCGAAGGTTGGCAAACCCGAGTTGATGCGGCATTACAGGAGTGGTTAAAGTCCCACACGCCTGTGTGATGTGCGGATGGTTACAATTAGCGTCCGCCTCTTCGGGAAGCTCTGAATAAGTTCGAGTTCTAAGTGTGAGCGATGCTTGTTTTAAGGACGGCTTGCCCCTCACCCCTCTCCCCATAAGGGGCGAGGGGATTACTCCCCCGCTCCCGCTTCGCGCGAAAGGGATGGGGCGGGGTAGCCTTGGAGTATGTGGGTCGGCTTGGGTTTGAGACCTGTGCGGTTCAAGGTGCGTGGGCAGTATCGGCCACGCCGACACAGGGAGATCACAATGACAAAAAGGGCATCGCCACGAGCCGCGCCCAGCTTGCTTCGTGGCAAGGCATCGCCTGCGAGCCAATATTCACGCGCCTTCCGGCAGTACATTCAGCGATTGCATTCATATCAACAGGTAGGCTAGTCTTCGCAACCGAACGTTAGAACCCCATCGTAAAAAACGAGGAGCCGCAGTGAGCCGTACAATCGCTTGGCATGTAGTCCGCAGTTTTGTTTTTCTATTCGTTTTCGCCTCGGCCCACGCCGCCGATTTCCCGCAAAAAACCATTCGCTTGATCGTACCCTTCCCCGCCGGCGGCACGTCGGACATCGTCGCACGCATCGTGTCCGAGCGCGCCGGGAAAAGTTTGGGCCAGACAATCATCATCGACAATCGCGCCGGCGCGGGCGGCAACATCGGCATGGAAGCGGCAGCGAAAGCAGCGCCGGACGGCTACACGCTTGGCTATTGCAGCATCGGCACCTGCGCGATGAA